>JBEKYH010000025.1:0-25886 GCA_049511115.1 Tepidisphaeraceae bacterium
AAGAATGGAAATTGGCGACGACATAAAGCTCCCGGTTTGACTTCTTTCACTTGGGCTACCGCGGTGGCGAAGGTCTTAACCGCGTGGCTCCGCCGCGACCTCTTCGATCAATGATTCCAATCGCGGCAGATCGATCGGCTTAATCAGATGCGCCGCAAACCCGGCCGAGATGCTGCGGCGGACGTCCTCCTCCGACCCGTGCCCGCTCATGCAGATTCCCCGCAGGCCGGCGCGTTCCTTGAGTTCGCGCATCAAATCCAATCCACTCCCGTCGGGTAAACCCGCGTCGCAGATCATGAGATCGATTCTCGACTCCAGCGCGGAGCGGCGCGCCTCGTTGACGCTGTCGGCCACCCTGACGACGTACCCGCGCCTGGCCAGCAATTTGCTCAGGGCCAGCGCCGTATCGGCGTGATCTTCCACGAGCAGGATTTGCAAACTGCCGCCAACTGACTTTGTTAAGGTTCGCATGGTCCGCTTCCTTGTAGTTAAGAAGAATTCCCTCCTGTCCAGACGCACGCCGCGTTTCCCATTGCCAACGGCGATCTCAGAGTTGCGCAAACCGGGCCGGGCAATGAACCGTGTTAGCTTCCGTGGCCGCTTCAATTTCCATAAGTTCGTGTTCCAATTGAGTGTCCCGCCTGTCGTAGGCGCTGGCGGCAAGGAAGCCCGCGACGATCTGATTCAATTCCTGGGGCCCGTGCCGTTCCGCGCCGATGCACAATACATTGCATCCGTAGCGCTCCCGGGCATTCGCCGCGGTCCACTCGTCGTCGGCGACCACCGCGCGCAAGCCGCGCAACTTGTTTGCGGCGATGCACAACCCCGCTCCGTCACGCCCGACCAGGATTGCCAGATTCCCCCGGATGCGGTTCAGCGACGAGACCAGACCGCGCATGAGGTCAGAAGAGGCAACCGTCGCCGCGGCGCCATCGCAGCCGAAATCCTCAACTTCATGGCTGCGTTGCCGAAGAAACTCAGCGACTTGAAGCTTTGCCCGGAACCCCCGGCGCACGCAACCGATCGCGATCACCATGGCGGTCTCCTTCCAGATACGATGGCCAAAAAAAAAGCCGACGGGACTAAACACCATTTAGTGTTCAGTCCCGTCGGCTTACTCGTTAACGGGTCACCCGGCCGTTCAGCCGGAGTACCCTTTATTTAGTCGTCCGATGATTTAACGCACTGTGGGGAGCCGAACCAATACAGACTCCACACGCCTAACTATCTTACCCATTTGGCACGGCAAAGCAAGAACCTTGCAGAAATTATTATTATGTAAATGATTCGGCTTGCTCCGGGAGGGTTGGTGAAATATAATTAGGTTGCCTAGAGAAAAATGTTGCGAAGCATAATGCGCTTCGTCGGATGACTAGAAAAAGGGCATGTCGTTCCAGCGGCAGGCCAGTTGAAGAGTAAGCCGACGCGGTTGTGCACCTTTAAGGTGCGTAGCCGCGTCGGCTTTTTTTTGCGCGCCGCAATGTGCCATGGGTGCGAGGGAAGAGATGAGTAACGGGCTTCACAGAAAAGAGCAGATCATGCGAGTCAAAGGCCGAGCGATTCCGAAAGTGCCGACGCAAATCGCCGGGCTGGATGAGGTGCTGGACGGCGGCCTTCCCCGGGGCCGGACCACCCTCACCAGCGGCGGGCCGGGCTCGGGAAAGACCGTGCTTGGCCTGGAGTTCCTTTGCGCGGGGGCATTGGCGGGGGAGGCAGGCGTGTTCGTGACACTGGAAGAACGAGCCGAGGCCGTGCGCAAAAATGCACTGTCCCTGGGGTGGGACCTGGCGGCCCTTGAAAAAGCGGGCATGGTGGCCATTGTCGAGGCGCGCTTGTACGGAGAGGAAGTCGTCTCGGGCGATTTCGACATCAGCGGCCTGCTGGCGATCGTGGGGGGACATATCAAGCGGATCAAGGCCAAGCGCGTGGTGATGGATGCGCTGGATGTGCTGCTGCGCGTCTTCAGCGACCCGCAGCGCGAGCAAAATGAATTGTATCGGCTGCACGAATGGCTGATTGACCGGGGATTGACCAATATATTGACCGCCAAGATTCCGCGCAACGGCGATACCACGTCGCAATACGAATTTCTCGACTTCATGGCGGATTGCGTCATCCGCCTCGACCATCGCGTCGTGGGACAGGTGGCCACGCGCCGATTGCGGGTCATCAAGTATCGCGGCTCGGACTTTGGGACCAATGAGTACCCCTACGTCATCGGCGATCACGGCATCGTCCTGTTTCCGCTGACCAAGGCGGAACTCTCCCACCAGCCGCTGGGTCCAAAGGCTTCTTCGGGACTGGTCGGATTGGATGCCATGCTCGACGGCGGCTACCGGCTCGCGTCCTGCATCCTCATCACGGGCACCAGCGGCACGGGGAAGACCACGTTGTCCAGCACGCTCGTCCAGGCAGCCTGCCGTCGCGGCGAGAAGGTGCTTTACCTCAGTTTTGAGGAATCCAGGGAGGCGATGGTCAATGCGATGCAAAGCGCCGGAGTTGACCTGCGCCCCTCGATTAAGAATAAACGATTGCTTGTCCAGACCGCTCTGCCCGAAGCGATGGGCTCCGACGACCACCTGATTCGCGCCCTTGATGCCATTGACACGTTTAAGCCGAACCACGTCGTCCTCGATGCCGTTTCGGCCTGCGTCCGAATGGGGTCCGAGCAGGCCGCGTTCGATTACCTGATGCGCCTGGTCAGTGTCCTCAAGGATCGGGCCATTACCTGCATTATGACCAACCAGATCACCGGGTTGGCGGGCAGCGACGAGGAACTGAGCGGGATCGGATTTTCGTCGGTTGTTGACGCCGTGATTCAACTGCGCTTCGTCGAATCAGGCGACGAGATCACCCGGCAGATTCTCGTCATCAAGTCCAGAGGCTCGGCCCATTCCAATCGCCGCCGGCCGTTTGTCATTACCAGCCGGGGCATCGAATTTCCCGACAACGCGCCGCCGTTGGCGGACCCATCGCGACGAGCGGATCGGAACGGTGGGGATTGAGGAAATCGCCCCCAGCCAAAATCGCTCCAGTCAAACGGGCGCCCGGGCATTACCTGCTGCGCCTGTTCATGGCGGGTAGCGGAACCAATTCCAAGCTGGCCCTGGCCAACCTTCGCCAGCTTTGCCAGGAGCACCTCAAGGGCCGTTACACCATTGAAGCGATAGACGTGGTGAAGAATTTTGAAGCGGCCGTGCGGAATAACATCCTCATCACTCCGGCTTTGATCCTCGTATCTCCGCTCCCGCGCGTGGTCATCCTGGGCAATCTGTCCGATCGGGAAAAGGTTTGCCTTGCCCTCAGGCTGAACGAAGGTGACGCATGAGCGCCGCCAGGAGAAAAACCAAGCCGACCTATGCCGCGATGGAATCGCGCCTGGCCTTGCTGGAGCCGATCGTCGAGGCCTTGAAACACCACGAAGTGGATGCGGTCATCGGCGAGAAGAAAATCGCCTTTCTCCTGCTCCCGGAAGTCACCGAGGCGCTGCGCGACAGCGAGGCGGGATTCCGCGCCATGTTCGAGCTTTCCGGCGTCGGCATGTTTCAGGCGGATGCGCCCGCGTTTCGATTCTCAAGGGTCAACCAGACCTTTTGCGAAATGACCGGGTATGCGTCCGGCGAATTGCTGGCCAAAACCTACATCGGCCTCACGCACGCCCAGGACCACAAGCGGGTCATGGGCGCGCTGTCGCGCGTGATCCTCGCCCAAGCCGACGCCTGGTCGATTGAGAAGCGGTTCATTCGCAAGAACGGGCGCGTCATCTGGGTTCGCGTCAACGGGGCAGTTGTGCGCGACGACATGGACAAAGCCGTCCGGATTGTGGCCATGATCACACGGGTCGCGCCGAAAAAACGCAAAAATCCCAAGCCGCCGGACCAACCGCCAAATAGGAAGAGGTAAGCGAAAATGTGCGTGGTGCGTGACGTTTGACAGGGGAAGTTGAGAGAGATCAGCAGTATGAAGACTTCGGGCGAGATAGAGGCCGCGATCTGCCAGGGCATGATCCGGTTTGAGCAGGAGAGCATGGGCTGCGGCCCCAAGGGCATCCGCGCCCACCTGATCGGCGATTTGTTGGTGGTCCGCCTCAAAGGCGTGCTGACCGCCGCCGAACAGAATCTGGTGAAGACGCTTCAGGCTGAAACGGGGCGCGATCTGATAAAGCAGGTAAGGATTCAGTTGATGGAAGCCGCCCGGCCGATCATCGAGGCCATGATCGAGGAGATCACCGGCGTGAAAGTGGTGAGCCTGCATCACGACATCAGCACCTTGACCGGCGAGGAAGTCGTGCTGTTCACATTGGCACAGGCGCCCCCATTCCGGGAGACGAAAAAGAGGATGTGACGCCGCCGAAACTACGCCGCGATCGTTCGATATCTTTTGGGGATAACACGCTTTGCCGCCAGGAATATCGAGTTTGCCGCGCGTTGAGGAATTGACGGCCTATGACATTGGGCTTGTGCATTCGTTCGGGCTGTTTTACATCGGCCAACGTCATATTCCTCTTGCCCGGTCAATGATTCAAACAATTCCCAGCCCCGCGCCATCAACGGCCCAGCGCGCCTATGAATTGTATGAGGATCAGGGCCGCCGTGAAGGTCATGCCACGCAGGAGTGGCTCCAGGCGGAGCGCGAAGTTGCGAAGAAACAGGCATAATATAGGCAACACGAGCAGGCCCTGATACGGAGGGAATGGAGTAATGAACATGGCGAACACCGCGTCAGCAACCAAGCCGTCCGCGCCCGCCGAAAAATCCGAAGTGGCGGCGCAACTGATGAAGCAGTACGGCTGCGGCCCGATCCAGTTCACCGGCGCTGACGGCCTTTACGAGCGGCATCTCCTCTTCGACAATGTAAAGGACCCCGCCACCACCGGTCCGCGCGAGCATTTTGAAGCCTTTTCGCGCTCCATCCGCGACGCGCTCTCGCAGCGCTGGGTGGCCACGGAAAAGACCTACCAGCGCGAGAACCCCAAGCGCATTTACTATCTCTCCTTGGAATTCCTCATCGGCCGCTCGCTGGCGAATAACGTCACCAACCTCCTTCTCGGTCCGCTGACGGAGCACGCCGCGGCGAAAAATCACCTGAACTGGCTCCTGATGCTCGAACAGGAACCTGACGCGGGCCTGGGCAACGGCGGATTGGGCCGCCTGGCCGCCTGCTTTCTGGACTCCATGGCCACCATGGAACTTCCCGCGACCGGGTACGGCCTGCGCTATGAGTATGGGATATTCAAGCAGTCCATCAAGGATGGCTGGCAGCAGGAAAGCCCCGACAATTGGCTGCGCCGCCCCGACCCGTGGGAGGTCGCCCGCCCGGGCCAGCAGGTGAAAGTGAATCTCAATTGCGCGTTCAAAATGGACGCCGCCAATCTGCGCGCCATTCCCGGTCAGCCTTCCAATCTGATCGGTTTTCCGTACGACCGCCCGGTCGTCGGTTACGGCGGCAAGACCGTCAACACGCTTCGCCTTTGGGAAGCTACCACGTCGGATTACTTCGACTTTCAGCGCTTCAGCAGCGGCGATTTCGTCGGCGCGTTGGCCGAGATGCTCACCGCCGAATCGCTCACGCGCGTGCTTTATCCAGACGATTCAACCAGCCAGGGGAAGGAACTGCGCTTTGTCCAGGAATATTTTCTCGTGGCCTGCTCGCTGGCCGATCTCGTGCGACGTTTCCGCAAGACCAATTCGGATTGGAGTGTGCTGCCGGATCATGTCGCCATCCAGCTCAACGACACGCATCCGTCCCTGGCCGTCCCGGAATTGATGCGCATTCTTCTCGACGAAGCCAATCTCGGATGGGATGCCGCGTGGGACATCACCAAGCGTACCCTCGCCTACACCAACCACACGCTGCTGCCCGAAGCACTGGAGAAATGGCCCGTCCACTGGTTCGAAGTGCTTCTGCCGCGCCATCTGGAAATCATTTACGAGATCAACCGGCGCTTGCTCGATGAGGTGCGCGTCAAATTCCCCGGCGACGAGGGCCGCGCCGAGCGCATCAGCCTCGTCGAAGAAACCAACGGGCGAACCATCCGCATGGCCAATCTCGCCATCGTCGGATCGCATAGCACCAATGGCGTGGCGCGCATTCATTCCGGCTTGCTGCGCGCAAAAACAGTCAAGGACCTGGCCGAACTTTATCCTGAGCGATTCAACAACAAGACCAACGGCGTCACCCCGCGCCGCTGGCTGCTTTTATCCAACCCGCCGCTTGCTCACGCAATCAGCCAGGCGATCGGCGATGGCTGGATCACCGATCTCGGTCAACTCGCCAGGCTCAAGCCGCTGGCCGACGACAAGGGATTCCGCGATGCCTTCCTCAAGGCCAAACATGAAGCAAAAGTGCATTTCGCCGATTGGCTGAAAACCGGCACGGGGCAAGTCGTCGATCCCAACACTATGTTTGACTGCCAGATCAAGCGGATTCATGAATACAAGCGGCAACTGCTCAACGCGCTCCGCATCGTGGTCCTGTACAACCGCCTGCGCGCCAACCCCAATCTCAACATTCCCCCGCGGACGTTTCTCTTCGCCGGCAAAGCGGCGCCGGCGTATCACCTGGCCAAAGTCATCATCAAGTTCATCAATAATCTGGCCGGCACGATCGATGGTGATCCCATCGTGCGCGGCAAAATGAAAGTCCTGTTCCTCTCGGAATACTCCGTGACGCTCGCGGAGCGTTTGATTCCCGCGGGCGACGTATCCAATCAGATTTCCACCGCCGGCTACGAAGCGAGCGGCACAAGCAACATGAAATTCATGATGAACGGCGCGCTGACCCTGGGCACGCGCGACGGGGCGACCATCGAGATGGCCGAGGCGGCAGGCGAGGAAAACTTCTTCCTGTTCGGCCTGACCGCAAAACAGGTGGCCGACAGCGCCGGCTGGTACAACCCTCATTGGCATTACGACCATGAGCCGGAGACCCGCGCGGCTCTTGACATGATTTTCTCCGATCATTTCAGCCGCAATGAGCCTGGCGTCTTCAATGAACTGCGCGACACGCTCCTCACCCGCGGCGACCGCTATATGCACCTGGCGGATCTCAGGAGTTATCTCGACGCGGATCAGAAGTTGTTGGACTTGTACGCCGATCAGCACGCCTGGGCCCGCAAGGCGATTTTGAACGTCGCCGCCTCGGGAGGATTCTCCAGCGACCGGACCATTGCCGAATACGCGTCGGAAATCTGGAACGTCAAGCCCTGCCCCGTCGTGTGGAAGGCGTGATGGCCGCGTCGATTGACCTAAGCTCGTTGCAGCAACAGCCACTGATCGGGGAAGGCTCGTATTTGCGCTTCGGTCACGCGAGCCAATTCCAATAGCGCCGGATGGGCCGCATCATGGCTCGGTTCTTCCTCCCGGCCCACTTCAATCGGCGCCTCGATCATCAGCTTGATTTTCCCCCGCGATGTGCGAACGCTGAAAATCGGCACGATCGGCGCGCCGCTGGCCATTGCCAGCTTGACCGGACTGGCGGGTAGCTCCATCTGGGCGCCCAGGAACGGGACCAATTGCCCCTTTTGCCCGGGAAGAACGCGATCTCCCTGGATGACTACCACCTGGTCGTCCAGAAGCGCCTGCCGGAGGCTGATCCACATCGTCCACCCCTGGTCAACGATCACTTCGTGCACGCCCAGCCGCGCGCGCAGGTCGGATCGCTGACGTTCAAATTCGCTGATCGCATCGCGCCGAAACAGGACGTGAATATGCTCCTCCATTTCGCGCAGGGCCGCCAGCGCCACCTCAAACGATCCCATGTGGGCCGTCACGACGATCATGCCGCGCCGCAGGGCGCGGGCGCGCTGGTAATTCTCGCGTCCCTCGATCTGGTCGATTCGCGAAAGTAGTTCCTTCGCCCCTTTTCCGCGGCTGAATCCCACATCGCAGCAGAAGAGGTAAAAGCTGTTGAGCGTCGCCCGGGCCAGGCGGTTTTGCGCGCGGCGGGTTGAATCCGGGCCCAGCACGCGCCTGGCATTGCACCGCGTTCCGCGCCGAATCGCCGGTGAAAAGGCGAACGCCGCCGCGCAAAGGAGCGGGCGTGCGGCCGTCAGCACCGCGGGCGCATGGGCACACAGCCAGAAAAATCGGCGCAGCCAGAATCGTGAGAGAGCTTCACGCCATCGAGCGGCTTGATCGTTGGGGGGTTCCATGCGTCAGTGAGAAGTTTGCGCCGGCGCGGAATCCAGCGGGTGAGAGACGGTGGTATCGATGGGGACCTTGAGTGCCAGGGAGGCGGCGTCAATTCCGCTGTTGGCCCGCAGGTCTGAAAATGTGATCTGCGTGCGGTCGCCGTCGGAATCTGTCGTCTGCACCATTAAGGTTAATCCCGTTGCCGGGTCCAGCGCCACGACGACGCGCTCAATGTGCCGTGCCAGTTCAGCGTCGGTGGGCGTCAACTGGAGGACGACAGCCCCGGGATGAGCCGACACCGCTTGCGCCATCCCATTGGCGAGGTCGTCCGCCGTCGCCGGCTCGATCGCAAAATGCTTTTCAATCGTCCCCAGCCGCGGCAGGGGGGAGCTGAGCAAATCGCCCAGGCGCTGGTCGATCGCGTAAATCTCCTCCAGTTTTTGGCCCGGATAATACAGGATCAATTGCGATTGATCGGCATACAGCGTGCACGGCTCGGGTTGCTGTGTATCCCAGCGAATGACCGCGCCGGCGCAGCGCACCGTGCCCGTCGAAATCAGCGGCTTCTTAAGTAGGGCCGTGAATTTGTCCTGCTCGAAGCGGGCCGACAGGTCTTTCACGCCGCCGGCGGCTGCGTCGATTTGCACGAGCTTGGATTGAAGCTGAGGGTCGATGCCGGAAGGCTGTGTCGCCGGCTCGGTTAATCCAGCGACGGAGACGCACATCGCGCCAACGTATGCACGGACTCCCTTCATTTGCCACCGGAGCCATTCGATCCGCCCCAGCTTAGCGTCACCGTTCCCCCGGCGACCTTCTTACCGGCGCAGGTGGCTTCAACGTCATATTGAAACAGCGTTCCCATCTGCCGCGCTACGCGGGAGCGCAATTCAATCTCCGCTGGTGGCGCGATTGCCGCTTCGAAGCGAACGTCCACCTGCGCCAGCCGCCCGCCGGCGTTGGGGATGTTTGCCGCCAGCCCACTAAGCTGGGCCAATGCCTCGGCGATCAGCACGCCCGGCACCAGGGGACAGCCGGGGAAATGCCCCGCGAAAAAATCCTCGCTGCCGGAAACTGACCATACTCCCTCGGCCGATTGTCCGGGCACAAGCGCGGTGACGCGCGACACAAATCGAAACGGCGGCTGATGCGGCAGGCGGCTCAGGGGATCGATCTCCGCCGAATTCACAGCCGCCGTCGCGCCGCCAGCGGCACGGTTGTTCATCTGCTCAATAAGATAACTCACCAGCGTCCCCACGTTCTGGAATATCTTCTTCCCCATTTCCGCGCTGTTGATCTTGATGGCAAACTCGCGTTCCACGCTGGCCAGCAGCATGAGAATATCCAGCGAGTCGATGTCCGCGTCGCCGCCCACAAACGGCATGGTTTCGTCGATAACAATGTCGCTCCCCAGCTTCAGATCGCGCCGCATGATTTTCCGCACGCGCTCTAAAATCGCCGTCCGATCAGAGGCGGTGGAATTGAAAGTTGGTTGGGACAGAATTGTCGTTGCATCCATAATGAGAAATCCGATTCATCCAGGTTTGGCGGCCGTGTATTCCGAGAAAATCCCCAGTTCCAATCGCCGCCGCGGGTTGGCCAGGCCGGTCGCGCGCATCGCTTCCAGAATAATTTCCGGATCGACACAATGGGCAATCGTGTCGCGGTAATACTCCAGCAACAGCCGATCGGACTGGCCGTCGCGCTTGGCCTTCCCACCGGGCAAAACTTTCGATATCGCCGGCACGAGGCGGCCCATGTAATCACCCAGGAGCATCCGCCGCAGACCCCGGCGCGGGGCGGTGATTTCCAGCATCAACAAAATCCCGCCGGGCTTGAGGACCAAGAAGAACTGCCGCAGCGCCCCCGTCAGGTCCGCCATGTGGCGCAGGGCGTATCCCATGGAGACAAAATCAAAGGATTCGGGCGCAAATGGCAGTTCCTCGGCGCGCCCGCGCACCAAGGCAATCGGCAGCGCGCCCGCCGCCTCGGAAAGCATTCCCACGCTCGGGTCAATGCCGATAACTCGGCCCCCCGGTCCCACGATCCCCAGCGCCTCGCGGGCCACCAGGCCGGTTCCCGTGGCCACGTCGAGCACTTTCATCCCTGGCGAAAGTCCCGCGCGCTTCAGCGCCTCGCGGCGATACCAGCGCCCCGAACCAAGCGACATCAACTGCTCGAGTCGGTCGTAATGGCCGGCGGCATCATCGAACAGCTTTCCCACGAAACTTCGCCGTTGCTCATCTTCCTGGTAATAGCGGGACAAAACGGGATGCGGCTTTAGAATCGTCGCGGGAGAGTCGGGGGGCGATGACACAAGCCGGATTGTAACAGGCCCGCGTCGCCTGCCAAAGAACCGACATATTTGCAGTGTAAGGAATTTGGTAAAGCGACCAACGTCGCTTAACTCGATTGAGCCGGATCGATCGCGCTCCATCCCATCGCTCCAATCAATTCCTGGGCCAGCTCGCGATACGCTCCTTTCAGTTGCCGCAGGAATTGCTCAAATCGCCCGGAATTGTCGGGTTCCGGCGCCACGCGCAGCGGCTCGCCATAAATGACGCCATACCGCGTTCCCCTCATCGGCATCCAGCTTCCCACGCGGTAAAACTGTGATCCGCCCAGCACCACCGCCGGAACGACCGGGGCGGCGGCCATGTCCGCGATATGCGCGACTCCGCGATGGATCGCCCCGCCGCTTAGCACGGAAGAAGCCGCCGTGCGCACACCTCCTTCGGGAAAAATTCCCACCACGCGCCCCTGTCGCAATCGGCGCACCGCCCCCAGCACCGCGCCGGTGTCGGCGCGACCTCGATCCAGATAAAAGACGTTGAACAGCCCAAGAAACCGCCGTGCCGCGGGATTTCTACGTAGCTCGACGGCGCCCATAAAGTCGATCCGCCGGGGCGTATGATGAATTAGCAGGGGGGCGTCAAAGGGACTGAGGTGATTCGCGGCCAGAATGTATCCTCCCGGCATTGCCGCCCGCTGTGCGTGCAGCACGAATGGCCGCGAGCAGCCCAAAAACGCCGGTTGGCAAATCCGCCGCGCCAGCCGGTAGGTCATATCGCTCATACAGTGCCGCAAATGGAATTTCTCAGGGGACTTCCCTCTCGCTGATCTGGTAGCGGGCGCGAAGATCGGCGTAAAGATCCATGAATCGCCGCCGCAGTTCTTCGGCCATTTCCGCCCGCTGCGCGCGTCGCGTTGCGGCTGCGGCGCGGCCCGGCTTAAAGGGCGGCGGAATCAGCGGCTCGCCGAAGATCACCCAAAGGCGGCCCCGCCGTACCGGCAGCCACGCATCCACGCGGCTAAGCGATTCCACACCCAGAACGACCACCGGAATGATCGGCGCCTGCGCTGCCATCGCGATCAGGCAGGTTCCCCGCTTGATCGGCCCGCCTCGGCAGACCGAATCGGCGCCGCGAGCCACGCCACCTTCGGGAAAGACGCCGATCGCGCGCCCGCCGCGGGCGCGGACAATCGCGGTGCGAATCGCCCGGACCGGCACGCCGTGCCGCTGAACCGGGAATGCGTCGATCGCCCGCAGGAACCAGGCCGCCGCGCGCGAGCGGAAGAATTCCGTCCGCGCCATCCAGTCGATCCGCCGCCGCATCAGGATGCTCAGGCTCGGCGATTCCAGGTGTCCCAGGTGTGTGCAGGCCAGAATGCAGCCGCCGGCCTCGGCCTGACTGGCATTGATCACTTCCACTTTGACGCAAAGGAAAAACGGGATTTGAAATACCCGCCGCACAAACCGGTAGACCCACGGCGCCCATGGGCGAGGCTCAAAAGTTAGTCGGCCAGGCCGCGCTTCCGCCAGTAAACTCACGCCCCACTCTCCCTAAGAACGACCCACTCGCCCCTGTCGCACACGCGCCGCGGGGCAATCGCTTTTGGGATTTCCCCCTCGCCCTGACTTCGGTGAGTCACGTCGAACCGTACTCAGCGAGAGGGTCGGGGTGAGGGTTCTTCGAAAGTTCGAACTGTCATTGGCCAGTCAAAAATGACCCTCACCCTATCCCTCTCCCTGAGTACATGGAGAGGGGACCAGAGCAACGCGGCCAAAAGCGATTTCCCTGACACGCGCCGTTTGACTCCGCCGCGCGACAGGCTTAATCTTTCGTTAGTGCACGACAATTTGTCAAGAACGCCCACATCAGGAATTATGGAGCCGCTCCAATCTCAGTCAACCAGGTTTTCCCCCGTCATTCTCGCGCCGACGTTCAATAATTCCCGCACGCTGGGCGATGTTTTATCGCAAATCGAGCAATTGCAGTTGCCGGTGATTGTCGTCAACGACGGCTCGACCGATGCGACCGCCGATGTGCTCAGTCGCTTTCCCTCATACACAGTCATTGCACATCCTGTGAACTTGGGAAAGGCCGCCGCGTTGCAATCAGGTTTTTCGGCTGCCTCTCGCATGGGATTCACCCATGCCCTGACGATCGACACCGACGGCCAGCATGAGCCGGCGGAGATTCCGCAGCTTCTCATCGCCGCGCGGGAAACACCCGCGGCGCTTATCCTGGGCCGACGCGATTACCAGATTGACGGGTATCCCCGCATCAATCGCATTGGCCGCATCGTCTCGAACAATCTCGTCTGGCTGCAAAGCGGCCTGCGCGTGGATGACTCGCAATGCGGCCTGCGCGTCTATCCGCTTGATCTCGTTGCCGCCGCGCCGTGCGGCGCATCTCGTTATGGGTATGAGACGGAAATCCTGACCAGAGCCGCCTGGCTGGATAGGCCAGTGATGCAGGTCAACATCACCTGCCGGTATTCACGGGCCGGCGGCTTGGTGAGTCATTTCAATCCCCTGGTTGACAGCCTTCGCGCCGCCGGGATGCACGCGCGGCTTACACTGGCGGCCGTTCCCCACCTGCCCCTGCGGATCGTGTCCGCGGTTCACCCCGTAGCCGCGTGGCGGCGGCTGCGCACCACGTCCAAGGCCCGTAACGAATTCGCCGGCGGGATGGCTCTGGGGGTATTTTTTGCCTGTCTTCCCCTCTACGGCGTGCAGGGGATTCTCAGCTTTCTCGCCGCGCGGTTGCTGCGATTCAATCGGCTCTCAGCGATCGCCGGCTCGCAGATCTCCACGCCGCCAATCAGCGCCGTCCTCATCACCACTTCCCTCGCCAGTGGCCACTTGCTGTTGCACGGCACATGGCCCGTCGCGTGGCGCGCCGCTCCGCAGGCTCTGTGGTCGTTGGCGACGCTGCGCATTTTCCTGATGGATTGGCTTGTCGGCGGCGTGCTGCTGGGGATCGTCCTGTCGATCGCGACTTACTTCATCGTCCGCGCCACGCTTGCCGCCGGCAGCGCCCGCCCGCAAGGCGCGGCCGGTTCGCTGTAACCCGCGATTCCCAATAGCTCATCCAGGCGAACCGCGGAAAGGCCGCGCTCGCGCAGGGCTTTTACCAGCGGGCGAATCGCGTCGATGGTGGCCGACCGATCGCGCACGCGCGCTAAATGGGGATCGATCCCATCGTGCAGCATGAGAATGTCGCCCGGCCCGCCGTAACGCATGATGCGCCGCACGATATCAGACGCGTCCGCGTGCACCCCGTCCCTTCCGCGCCGCGACCACGTCACCACCGTATGCCCGCCGCGCCGCGCGGCATGGTGAATGGGGAACGTCGTGAACCCCATCGCCGGGCGAAACAAGGCGGGCTTTTTGCCGATGATGCTCTCGATGAGCTCGTCGGTGCGGCTTACCTGTCGGTTCCAATACGTCAGGCCGCGAAACATGTCGTAGTGGCCGTGATCAAAGCTATGGTTGGCGATGAGGTGGCCCTCCCTATCCATGCGCCGAAGCAAGTCAGGGCAGCGCTGCACGTTTCGCCCGATGACGAAAAACGTCGCCTTCACGCCAAGAACGTCCAGCAGATCAAGAACCCGGTCGGTGCACCCCGGCGTCGGTCCGTCGTCAAAGGTAACGCTCACCCGCGGCGTTGAACGATCGGGAGCGCGCCAGACGACCTTGCCCCACAAGCTGCTCGTCGGCGCGAATGTGCCGTAGAGCGCTGTTGATCCCGCCGCGCCCGCGGCGGCGATCGCGAAGGTTGTCCCGATTCCGATCATGCCTGGCTATTCTACCCGCCCCAGCAGGGGACACAGCAAAAACAGCGCACCAGCCAGGCAGCAGGCGACCCCTGCCGACACGATCATGCCGAGTGATTGAATCGCCGGCACGCTGGTAAAAACAAGCGACGCATACCCGGCGATCATCGACGTGGCGCAGACGACCACCGCGTGCGCGCCGCTCTGCGCGGCTGTCTTTCGGGCGAGGCTGACCAGGTAAATCCCATAATCCACGTCAATCCCGATCAGCAGGGGCAGGGCGACCAGATTGATCATATTGAGCCGAATGCCGGCGAACCGCGCGATGCCCGCCAGGGTCAGCAGCCCAAAAGCGGCCGGCAAAAGGGAGAGCATCATCTGCCGCGGCTCGCGGAAATGCAGCAGCAGATACCCCGCGACCAGTGCCGCGGCGATCCACAGGAGCCTGGGCAATTCCGTCAAAACCGCCCGGTCCGCATCATGCCCTATCACCGGCAGGCCCGTGAGAGTCGCGCCGTTCAAACCGGCCAGCGCACCGCGAAGCGCTTCGATCTCCCGGTCGCGATCGGCGGCGCTCTCCTCGCTGCCGGTCGTGAAAACCACCGTGACCGCTTCGGTGTTGTCAGCCGCATTGGCCGGCAAAAGATCGCGCGCAAGGCCGGGGTACTTTCGCAATGCGGCGATGTCGGGCGCTGGCCCAGGATTCAGCAGGCGGCCGAGAAACAGGCTGTATCCCTCGAAGGCCGTCATGTCAAAGGAGCTTTCATTCACCGCCGCCCGAAAATCCGCGACGGTTTTTTCCGCCTGCGCTTGCGTAAGCGCTTTGCCCCGCTGTGCAACGACCTCTGGGTCGGGCAGCCACGTCGCCAGACCGTAACTTCCGGCGATTTCCGCCCTCTGCATCGCCGGCGACGACAAGCGCCGCCGCACCTCGTGGGCCAGCCCCACCAGATGTCGCTCGTCCGCCGCGCGCAACTGAATCAGCATCGTCCCGGCGGAGACGCCAAATCGCCGGCCGATATCCTCTTCTGTGTCGAGCGCCGCGTTGGGCCGGGGGTGCATGACCGTAAGATCGGCCTCGGGCCGAATGACTCCCGGCCCGGCGAGGGCCGCCGCCGCGCCGGTCACCGCCAGGGCCGCGCCAACGACGGCCAGCGCCACACGATAGCGCCCGGCCCATCGCATGACCGCAGTCATTTGGAATCGAAACGCCGGCTTGCCCGCGCGGTGGCCTCGCCACTGCGTCAGCACCAGCAGGGCCGGCAGAATCCACAGCGCCGCCAGAAAGCTGCCCGTCAGCCCCATCGTTCCCAGGATGGCGAAGTCGCGCATGGCCGTGATCGTGGAGCATCCCACGGCTAGGAATCCGGCGACGGAAGTGATGAACGCCGCGGCAATGGCCGAGCCGATGGTCGCGGCCGTGCGCCGCGCCGCGTCGGCCGCATCAGCTCCCTCGAATCGCAGCGTCTGATAGCACGTCAGATAAAGCACCGAATAGTCGATCCCCATCCCCGCCAAGACGCCGCCGATTACCGCCGCCACGGGGCTGAGATCGCGCAGGACAACGCCGTACGCGCCGAATCCCCACAGCGTTCCCAACGCCACCGGCGTAAACGCCAGCAGAAACATGCCGATCGGCCGGCGATAGGCCGCCGCAAAAACCGCCGCCAGCAGCAGCACCGAGCCGACCACGCTCTCCGCCGCGTCATGCTGGATCGACCGCTGGCTGATGGCTGCGATCGGGTACGCGCCGGCGAGGCTCACCTTTAAACCATCCGGCGCCGCGTCAATAGCCGCCGCGCCGATCGCATCCGTCAGGGCCCGCGCATACGCCAGATCCGACGGCGGCCGATTTCCGATTACGCGGATAAGGATGGCCCGCCCATCGGGCGAGATGAGAGCGTCGCCGTCCTGGTATGTGCGCATCGGTCGAGACGCGGCGAGAAGGGGAGTGAGAAAATCGTGCAGCCCCAGCGGGTCCTGCATCATCGCCTTGGACACCGCTCCCGCCGCCGGACCGGGCTGGCTCAGCATCGCCTGATCGTGGGCAAGCTGCGCTCGCATTCCGGCCGGAGAAAGCCGCTCGCGCGCCGCGGCAAGGTCGGCATCGTTCAGATAAAACAGCCCGGCCGGCGCCAGCTCGCGCTCGATGAATTGCTCGGCGTCGGGTTGTGACCGGTAAATCACCGCTTCGACGAGCTTCGTCTGAGCCATCGCGCTGACAGCTCGCTCAAATCGCCCCGCGTAGGCGGTCAGCCGCTGGGGATTGGGCGGATCGTTGTCAGAAGGCAGCGTAACCAGAACCAGCAACTCATCGACCGTCTGGAAATGTTCCGAGATATCGACCAGCGCCTCCGCCGCCGCATCATGCCCCGGAAACATCGCATCCAATCCCGCGTGAACGCGCAACCGCGCCGCCCCCGCAATCGCTGCCAGCGTGAGGATAAATGCCAACCCCAGCGCCGCGCGCGGGCGCGTCGCCGGAAATTCAAGCAGCCAGAAGATTCCGCGCTTCAAGGTCGTTTCTCCGCGCCCTTTGGCGGCACGAACGCTCCCGCGGCCAGTTCGCCGTTGAATTCGATGTCGCTGAAGGCGATGTCAATCCGGCTGTCGCCATTGGCCCGATCCATCGCCAGTGCGCTCAATCGCGCCGGCCAGGCGATTCCAGAAATGGTTCGATATTCCGACATTTCCAGGCTGAATCGCGTCTTTCCCGCCGCATCCAGCAGCGTGAAGCGACGCGGCACAGCGCTGGCCCGATCAACATCGCACACAATGGAAGTCCCGTCGCCCACGTCGCGGCGATAAACCAGTACCTTTCCTTGCGATGGCTGCGCAATCAGACCCGGCGCGGTGAAAAAACCACCTTCAAACCAAGCCAAAAAATGCGCCAGTTGCCCGGCGCTCAGCGCCGCCGGCACGATCGGCCCTTGCTGCGGCGCATCGCTGCTCGTTTCAATCCACAGCCCGTCCGGCAAGACCGTCAGATCAAACACAGCCTGATCAAGTTTCCACACGCGCAGCCGCAGCCTGTCGGGCGGGGCCATGACCATCAGGCCGTCCAATTGAACGGTTTGCTTGTCGCCTCGAATCAACGTCAACGTGCAACGCGCGGTGAACGTATGAATCGCCGCCGCGCGCCGTTGCAGGATGTCCAGCGCCGCGGGGGCGCTCAGCGCGGCATAAGTCGGAATGCTTTCGTGTTCAGCGTGATTCGCGCACCCTGGCAGCAGGGTCAGACCCACAAGAAAAATGCGGCAGACCCGCTGGCTGTGCATGAAGCAATTACCCTTCGATCAAATGCCGCAGAATTTTTCCGCTGGCCGAGCGCGGCAACTGCTCGCGCAGTTCAAACACGCGCGGCACCTTGTACGCCGCCAGCCGGTCCTTCACAAAGCGCCGCAGTTCCGCCGGCGAGGGGGCTGCGCCGCCGCGGGGAATCACCAGCGCCTTCAGCCGCGTGACCGCGCCCGTCATCGCCATGGGAATCACGACGCATTGAGCCACCTCGGGATGCCCGGCCAGCACGCTCTCGACTTCCAGCGGGTTCACCTTGCGCCCGCCGATGTCAACGACGAGCTTCAGTCGCCCAGTGAGAAATAAGTTGCCTTCCCCATCGATCCGGCCCAGATCGCCCGTCGCGAATGCTTCTCCACCTGCGCGGCCGGCCTCGCCCAGATATCCGTCGAACATCCAGTCGGATGCAACGCAGACCTGACCGTTCTCTGGGTCGATTTCGATTGACGCCCCGCGCATCGGCCGTCCCACGCTCTGTGGCGCAAAATGGCCGCCGCTGCCGTCGCCAAACGTCACCGACCCGATCTCGGTGGTTCCATACACCTGTCCTACTCCCACTCCGAATCGCGAAGCGAACGCCTCCGCTGACGCAAGCGGCAGCGCGCCTCCCGCCGAATAGGCGAGCCGCAATTTCGGCAAGCGCAATTCCGCCTGCCCCAACGCCTCAAACATAAACGGCACGCCCGGAAATATCGTGCCGGTCTGGCATTCCTCGCCCAACAACGCCGGCACCTCAAACCGCCGGCACAAAATCGTGCAGCTCCCCGCCCAAATCGGCGCGAGCAATCCGTGCTCCAATCCATACGAATGACACAGCGGCGCAACCGCCAGCACGCGATCGCTCGGATTAAACCCGATGGTTTCGCACATTGCCTCGCTGACCAAATCGAGCGATGCCGCGCTGCGCCGCACGATCTTGGGCGAACCAAGCGTGCCGGAACTTTGCAAGAGCAATCCGGCCTGGTCCATTGTGGCGAGTGATTCAGTTGACAATAACTGACCCTCCTCGCCCGCCTGCCGCACCAATGGCAGCGGTATGGCGCGCCGCCCGTCACCCGCCGCGGCCAAACATGCGTCCGTCCCAATGACCGCCGCCGCGTTGACCGCCGCCGCGATTGCCTGCAATTCCGCCGATGGACACGCCGGCGAAACACAACACGCTTTCAGCCCGGCACGCATAATTCCCAGAAACGCCGCCACAAACGCCGGCTCATTCTCCGCGCACAGCAGCACGACCGCTCCGGGCGGAAGGCCGCCGAGCAATCGCTCTGCTACTGAGCGCGCAGCCGCATCAAGCCGCCTCCAACTCCACGTTTCCCTGCTCTGTGCATCGATCAGAGCCGGCGCATTGCCCCTTTCCCGGGCATGATCCGACAGACGCTGCAGCAGCCGCATGGCCATGAATTATTTCCCCGCCATGACCGGCTCGACCGGCGCGGTGTCCAAAAGCGAAAATCGCTTCTGCCGCGGCGCCAGCGGCAGCCGCCGGTTCAATCGCACACAGAGATTAAACAGCCAGATCCGCCAACGCAGCTTCCACGGCGGCGGAAACACATTCCCCGCCAGCACGCCGATCACCGCGCGGTGCATCTGAAACGGCCCCGAGCCGCTGAGAAACAATTCTCGAAACGAAGGGTCGTAGTATTGCTCGATGATTTTGAAGAGCTTGCCGGTGCTATTTTCCAGCATTGCAATATGCGCGTCGGCCGCCTGTTGTGCACGAACGCGGCCGGCCAGAACGTCGATCACTCTTTGCGCCGCCGCCGCCGCGCCGGTTATGGCGACGCATACGCCCGTTGAAAAAATCGGGTCCATGAACGCCGCCGCATCGCCGACCAGGAAATATCCCGGCCCCGCGTAAGGCCGGCAGCGATAACTGAAATCCGCCGCGACGTGATTTACGTCGCTTCCCGCCGCTGTTTCCATGCGTCCGCGCACGCCTGGGCACCGCGCCACGCCCCACGCCAGCATTTGATCCGCGGTGATGCCGTATTCGCGCTGCACGCGCTTGGCGATGTCGGCGTCCATCACCAATCCAACGCTGGTGCGCCGCTCGTCCAGGGGAATCATCCAGAACCATCCCTCTTCGAGCATCACGATCAAGGGATGCCCGCCCTCGCGGCCGGCGGCTCGCCACACGCCGGTAAAATGGTTGAAATACGCCGCCTTGCGCAGGTGCGGCTGCTGGGCATTTTTGCGTGTGCCAAGATGCCGGCCTATGACCGTTCCCTGTCCGCTGGCGTCGATGAGGTACTTCGCCGCGATCTCGCCGCCTTCGCAAACCACGCGGACATTTCCTTCCTCCAGCGACGCGATCTCCCGCACTCCCGTCCCCTGGCGAACGTCCGCTCCCGCCGTCTGCGCCTGCTCCAGGAGCATCGCGTCAAACGCCGCCCGTTCGATGTTAAATGTCTCGTCGGTCGGGCTGAACCCCTGTGCAAAATCAAATCGAATGCTGTGCGCCCCGTCGGCGGTGACGAATTCCGCGCCGAACTTTGGCACGTGAGGCACGCGCCGCAGCGCCGCCTCCAGGCCCAATACCTGAATCAACGCAAACGTGCGGGGAAGAAAAGATTCGCCGATGTGAAAGCGCGGGAATGTCGTTTTCTCCAGGACAATGACCTTCAGCCCCGCGCGAGCCAGCACGATAGCGGCGGTCGCCCCCGCCGGCCCGCCGCCGATGACGATCACATCACAGGTTTCTCCCGGCAAGGTCATGGCCATCAAGCTTTCCGCCCGCCCGAAGCAACCCCTTCAATCTCCACGAGCAATTCCTTTCGGCACAACGTTGCCGTCATGAACTCAATGCGCGTCCGTTTGGCAAATCGCTGGCGCAGGCTGCGCAGGATCGCCGCCCCGTCACCTATGCGTGGATGGTAGACGCGCAACGCCGCGCGCAGAAGACTGGCCAGATTCTCCAAC
Organism: Tepidisphaeraceae bacterium; assembly: GCA_049511115.1. Classification (GTDB taxonomy): domain Bacteria; phylum Planctomycetota; class Phycisphaerae; order Tepidisphaerales; family Tepidisphaeraceae; genus JBEKYH01. The sequence continues at coordinate 20,412 of JBEKYH010000025.1, forward strand.
GTCTCCTTGATCTGCGCCGCCAGGTCCGCCGCGTGGACGCTTTGCTCGCCGCGCACGCTCGCCGTCCCCCCGACCAGCAGCCGAGCCGGCCGACTGCCAAAAGGGGGGGTAATCATCGCCCGCGCAAAGCAAGGCGGCCGCGGCCCATAGTGCGCGCTGTACTGGTAAGCCGGCGTCTGCCGCGGGTTCTCGACGGCTAATCCCTTGAATGGCATTCCCAGTGCGTCGATCACCAGGTCATCCCCCGCATGACCCACGCCCGACGCCGTCGGCAGTTGTTCCTCAAATCCGCCATTCCCATTATTTCCCAGCCACGCCTGGCACGCCTTAAACCGCCCCGCGTTGAAAACCATGTACCGATCCAGGCCGTTCTGACAGGGCCGATGGATATCGGGAATGTAATTCCACATCCGCACCACATGATGCGCGGGTGCGGCCCGCAGCTCGCGCGCGATATCGCCGTAAGCGGCAATCGTCGCCGCTTGGAATTCGTCATCATTCAGTGCGTCGGCGTTTTCAATTCTCGCGCGGATGACGCGGTGGCCGGTTGATTCAAAGACGCAAAGCTTCAGCCCGCCAGTGGAGCCTTCGATCCATCGCCCCTCGCAGCGGCGGATCGACTCCTCCAGCCATGCCGGCCGCGGTGGCGAATCGACCTCCGCCGCCCCGCGAACTTTCACCTGATCCGGCATCCGCATCACTTTACCTCACCCTCGCGCAATTGATTCGCACCCCTGCCGCCAACCCACTGTAGTCGCTGGCCAGCGCCGCGAAATCCTCGACCTCCGTGTCCGCAGCGTGTTTAGCCGACGCTCCATATAACCGCGGCAGCCGCCCGCTCAAAAGCACCGCCGCTACGGCAGCCAGCGGTCCAGCGCTGAAACATTCCGCCACGTGCCCGCCAAGAGAGCTTACCCTCACCGGCCTGCCGCTGCGATTTGCCGACAGGCGAACCACACCCGCTTCCACTCGATCCACCCATGTGCCATTGGCCGAGCCGATTACTGCCGGCGGATCCGCCAATTCAGTTAGAACGCGATCGGCCACGCGAAGCAGCTTATCCGCGCCGGCCGCGCCGGCCGAGTATCCCAGGATCGTCCCGCGCGCTCTGCCGCCGCGGGCCTCGATCGATTGCCGCGATTCCAACACCACCGCCGCCGCGCCCCAGCCGGTCACGAAAGTCCCTCCTGGCGCTCCCGCTTCATCGCCAAACGGTTCGCTCGGATTTTGCGGCGCATGCAGTCCGCACGCGGCGTACGCCTCGTTGACCAGCGGCGAATACTCATCGGCCGCCGCGACGATGGCCCGCTCCCATTGCCCCGACGCGATTCGCGCCGCCGCCAACCCGAGCGCATCGAGCCCGCCAGTTCGCGAGCCGATGATCGTCTGACACGATCCTTTCATCCCCGTCGCCATGCTCAAATGCGCCGCCGCCGCATTGGGCACGCCCTCGGCAAAGAGCATCGGGTTCGCCGCCGCGATGCCGTCGCGGAGAATTCCCTGGTAATACTCCGCGCAGTATTGCGCCGCGCCGTGCGTCGTCGCCAAAATCGCCGAACAGTTCTCGCAGAACGCCGCCGGCTCACTGACCCCGCAGTCGCGCAAGGCCAGCATCGCCGCCGCCAGCGACAGCTTGACGTATCCGCTCATGCGGCGAACCCGCCGCGCCGAAAGAATCTGCGCGATCGCCTCCTCATCCATCGCCCCAGCGTCTGACGTCACCCGTCGCGCCTCGGCATTCAGCACGCGAGCCAAAAACGCCTCGTTCCCAATCGCCCCCGGCAACATCACTCCAACACCGCTGATCAAAACCTCGCGCGCAGGCGCCACCGATGCCGCGGATCTTGGCCGCGCCGCGCCGGCAGGTCCCAGAATCATGCACGCATTAGCCCCGCCGAACCCCAGCGACATATTCATCGTCGCCTTTATTTCCGCGCTTCGCTGCGAGGTAACCGCCAGATTCAGCCCCGGAAAATCCCAGTCTCCCGCCTTGACGTTTGCGCATGGCGGCACAATCTGATCAGCCAGCGCGCTCGCCGAAAGAATCAATTCCACCGCGCCGGCCGCTCCCAGCGTGTGCGACAGATGGCTCTTGAACCCCACTACCGGCACGCGCGGCAAATCATCCCCGAACACACTCGCCAGCGCCGCGTACTCCGCCGCATCATTATCCGGCGTGCCCGTCGCGTGCGCCGCCACCAGATCAACCTCACTGGCTTTAATCCCTGCGTTTTGCAAGGCGAGCTTCATCGCCCGCGCCGCTCCGGCCCCTTGCGGATGCGGCTGGGTCAGATGATGCGCGTCAGCCGATTCCCCAAACCCCAGAATCCGCGCCAGCACGGGCGGCCCGCCGCGACGATGCGCATCCTCTGCCCGCTCCAGCACCAATACCGCGTATCCCTCCCCGACTTTCATCCCTCCGCGATCGCGCGCAAATGGCCGCAGCGCGTTGGCCGCGATCAGGCGCAGGCTGCCGAACCCGCCGTAAGAATATTCACTGATCGGATCGTACCCGCCAGCCACCACCAGATCGGCCCGCCCGCTTTGCAGCAGTGTGATCCCCAGCGCGATTGCGCTGAGGCTTGAAGAGCAGGCCGAGCAGTTGGTGAGTGCCGGCCCCTCGAACCCCAGGCCGCTGATCGCGCCGTGCAGGACCGACGTGCCCAGAAACTCATGGAGGCTCGATGGCTTTTGCCGGCGCAAAAATGCCCCGCCCTGGCGCATGCCGTGCAGGGTTGTGCCCATCACCGTCGCGCAGCGATGGGCCGGGTAAGGCAAATTGAATTGTCCGGGAGCTTGCCGGTTCTCAAAACCCGCCTCGCGCAGCACGTCTTTGATGACCCGCCGCAGATACCGCACTTCCCGCGACGATGCGCCGTCGTCGTTTTCCAGCGGCGGCGCCTGCCCCCCATCCGCGCCCGGCGGCAGGGCTGACTCAATCTCACTCAGCGCCGCGACGCCGCAGCCGCCCGCTTTAACTGATTGCCACACTGCGTGCCGGTCGGACCCAAGGCAGGTGACCATCGCCGCCGCGCGAATAACGATTTCTTCCCCAATATGTGCGCCGAACCCGAGATGGTTGGTTTTGCTGCTCAAAGCGTAGATTGTCCCTGGCCAGTTCCCAGACTTTAGTTCGTCTGCGGCAGCGATACAAATGGGCGGCAGCCGCAAGGCGGGCCTTCAACGTGCAATCAGGGCGTTGGCACACCCAGGCTGTTATGCAGAATTGACAGAAGGTCTTTTGCGTCGTTGGGTTGGGGGGTGACCCAGCGCGAGCCAAAAACCAGTTTGGGGACGGCGCTGCCGCTTTGGTCGGGAGCAATCGTGTCGCCGAAAATCTGCACGGACGTGTCCATGAACCCATCGATCCATGGGTCGGCCAGCGCGGCATCAAATTTGGCATGGCCGAGCAATTCGACAGCTTTGGCCCTGGCGGCGTCAAGGCTTCGCGCTTTCCAGACCTGGCCGGGGTCCGGCGAAAACATCCAGCGGTCAAATTCTGCAAACGCCTGATGATCGGCCACCCAGACGGCCATGCCGATTTTGGCCTCCTCGCAGGAGTCCTTGAACTCCGGCGTTTCGCGGGGAATATAAGGGTTGCACCGGATGTTCAACGGAGCGGGGCAGAGAGCAAAGGCCAGCTTGCCGTTGTAGCGGCGGACCGCCTCATCGAGCATGGAATGCAAATCCTGACAATGGGGGCAGCGGTAATCAAAAAGCAGGATCACCACGTAAGGGGCGTCGGGCGAACCGATGAGCGGCGCGGCGTGGGAATCGATGACCGGGATTTGATTCTGCAAATTGCCGGCGTGATAGACTGCCGGGGGAACAAAGAAAACCTGGCAGGCCGCGAGGATGCCGGCGAGGGTCAGACCGACGGCGGGAAAGGCAGCGTTAAGCCGCTGAGCTTTGGATGATGAGCGATCTTGGAATGACGTTGCAATCGCGGCGGGATTCGTCGGGGCGACCGGCGTTGAATCGTCGTCGAATTGCCTGGCCGCTCGCCAGAGCACCAACGCCGCCAGGAGCAGGCCGGTGATGTGCGTCGCCATGCAATAGGGGCAAAATGCCCCGATGACCCATTTCTGCACGTAAGTGAACCAGACGGCGCTTCCGGCGGCTGCGCCGACCAGAATGAGCATCGCGTTCCAGGCCAACCGCCGATCCGGCGCGGTGGTGCCCGGACCAATGAAAAGACTGGCGACCAGCATCGCCAGATATGTTCCGGCTGCCAGACCGCTGACAGGCAAAACGCCCGCGACCGCCGACCAGCGGCTGCTGAGCACCAGTTCGCACGAACTGCCGCCGCCGCAGCCGATGACTGAGCCGCCGACCAGATAATGCCAGCCGAGATAGGCGCTGAGAGCGAGTCCAAGCGCGCTTAGGCCAGTCAAGGCACAGCGCCACCAGGGCCAGATTTGGCGACAACAGGGCGTTGTCACTTACCCGCCCTTACTGGTTAGCCGCCGCAGGCGCTGGCGCGCCGCCAATAGCCGGCTGAGTGGTGGAAGTGTGCACCGCGAAATCCGCACAGTTGCTTCCCGTGTCAGCGCCATCCGTGGTGCGGCTCACGACCCTGTTAGTCGGATTGGCAGGCGCGGCGCCGCGACCGCGGCCGCCACGGCCACCGGGCGCGGCGGGCGACGGCACGAAGCAGCCATTGCGCCCCGGTCCGGAAACACCCTGATATCCCTGCGCGGCCCACGGATCGACAATGCCGCCGTAGTTCAAGCTGTCTACGACCAGGCCATTGGCGTCACGCAGCACCATGCTGCCGGCTTGGGCGAGGGCGGGACCGCCGAACCACTGGTTGGGCTGCACCGGCCACTGGTAGCCGGCGGTCGTGGCCGCTGCGTCATGCACCACCGCGTCGATCGCGTGGTCGTTGGCCAGCGGCGCGTCGAGCGTAATGCCGGCGCCCAGCGGCCGGACCGGCTCGTTGCTGGAGTGGGCAAAGGCCGTCGCCGGCTGGAAGCTGATGCCTGTCCCGCGATCGCTAAAGGGAAGGTTGGCCGCATGATTGAGCTTCAGCGGGGCGTCGATGTCGAGGCCCGTCCCAAGATCGGCGCCTGCGCCACGGCCGCGTGCCCGAGCCGTACCGACCTTCGTGACCGTGACGGTCTCAATCCCATGTCCGACGCTGTCGATGTCCAGCCGTATCTTGTCACCGACCGAGATATTTGCGACGGAGGTCACTTTGATATTCGTGTCTCCCGCTTTCGCGTCGGCCGCGAGGAAGGCTTGCGTGCCGGCCTTGCCGACATCGGTGACGGTGACCACCTCATACTGTTCCACCGTGTTCGCGACGGCGGGGTAAGTCGCGCCGTAGCCGATGCCGATCTTTTCGCCGACGGAAAAACCGTTCACGCTCGCAACCGGAATGCTGGTCGAGCCGGCGGGAATGGTAATTACCGGACCATCGGGAAGCGGTTGCCAGAGCGTCGTACTGTTGCCTGCTTGCGAAGCGACACCGAC
>JBEKYH010000026.1:0-20360 GCA_049511115.1 Tepidisphaeraceae bacterium
ACCCACCTTGGTAAATGGTTGGGGTGGCATTACCGGTGCCGGCCCGACGACCGGAGGGTACTTCGTCGGACAAGCCCCCGGCGTTTATGTCGGTGCCACGCAGACGGTGATTATGACGGGAACACTGACGGCCACTTCATTACTCGACACGCTGTCTTCCGGTTGGAACACACAAGGATCGGGCGGTGGTACCGGTTCAGTAAGAGTTCTGACGACGGCGGGGTCGAAAACCATCGTTATTAACGGCGCAGCAGGCGGTACTGAAGCACCCGGTGCAGCGGACCCATACGTTGGCTATACACCGTTGACAATTACGACGGCTGCGGCATCTTCCCCCGTCTTCTCCCTTACCTCCAGCGCCCCCACCGCCTACGGCAGCCCGTTGGGAACTCTCAGCGTGTCCCCCGGCGGAAATGGTTCCTACGTCCCCCGTAAGGTGACTTTCGCCGCGACAACCAGCGGTTATGTGTCAGTCAGCGCCTTCAGCCCCGCCACCGATCCGGAGATTTATGCCCTGGACGTGGACGGCGCCAGCAGCACCCAACTTCAGGACCTGCTGACCGATATCACCAGTTCCGGGGTTTCCGGCGTTACCGATTCACTCTCTTGGTCGGGCATCAATAGTGGCCCCAATCCCCTGGCCGGGATTTTCACCGACGGCGGCACGCCGCTGTATATTTCGGTTACTCCCGGCCTGGCGTCTGCTCCGTTCGTCGGCTTCAACCTGAGCAACGATTCGGCTCTTTCCGGCGTAACCATCTCTGGCGTCGCCGCGGTTCCCGAGCCGGTTTCGGCAGGCATTTTGGGTCTGGGTGGACTGATGTTCCTGGCCCGCCGCCGTCGGACAAATGCTTAATCAATAGTCATGGCACAATGGAACGCTGTTTTTTTATACTGTTAACACAGTCTTAACAATAAAATATGGCGTAAGCGGCACTAAACCGTGACTTCTGGCCTGTGATTTGATAATACTTATTCGACATCGGTTCTTACGGTTGGGTGGGGAGAGAAAAGAGTCGTCTGGGTTGGTTGAACTTGGAGAGTTCAATTCACTGTTGAGACGGCACTTATGCTAACAGTCCAAGGCAGCAGGGAAGGCTGAATCTTTTCATGAGCGACTTTCTTGATAGCTCTAAGGGGAAGACTCTAACCATTGCAGTGATTGTCGCCATTTTGGGTGCGATGGGGTGGATCATATGGGGCCATCTCAACAGTAATCCAGCCGCTCAAGCCGTAACGGATCCGATTTTCATGGACGCCGAAACGGGTTACGTCTTCCATGCCAAGATATCCGCCGGCATGTCTTACCCGGTGATCAGTCCGGATACGGGCAAGCCGACGGGCTATGAACCGGAGCTTTGCTATTGGACCAAGGACGGCCATGTGAAATCCGATCCAACTCCCGTCCTGTTGAATATTTATCGCGGGATTTCCGGGCCGACTTTTTGCCCCGACTGCGGCCGCTTGGTCGTCGCCCATAATCCCATGGCCATTGAAGGGCAAAGGCCTCCGCCGACTGAAGCCGAATATCGGGCCATGCACCCGCAGACCCCGACCGGCAATTGATCTGCTGCTGGAAACCCTATTGCAGAAGAGAGTTGATGCAAGATTCCAAAACAAAACCTCATCGGGCATGGACGCGAGGAGCCTGTACGCAAAGAGCTTTTACCCTCGTTGAGCTGTTGGTCGTCATCGGGATCATCGGACTCCTTCTCGGCATACTGCTGCCGGCCCTCAGCGGAGCCCGCCGCGAGGCGAACACGCTTCAGTGCGAATCCAATCTCCTCGGCATCGTTCAGGAGATGAATCTTTATGCGGCCGACTATCAGAATTACATCCCCGGCGCGCCCGCCAATACTGGCGGCGGCTGGGTCGTCGTCGGACCGGGGAACCTGGGCTTTCCTCCCTCCTATACCCCCGCCAATTTCCCCACCGGCGTTAATCAATTATGGGATTGGGAGACGCCCCTGCTGAACGTCATGGGCGTAAACATACCCTACGACTCCATGGCTGATGTCAATCGCTACAATCAATACGCCAGGTGGGATCGCATTAAGTTCGAGTTGAGTTACGGACTGTTCTCCTGCCCGGAAAACCAATTGGCAGTGCAGGTTTTGGACGTGCCCACTGATTTCCCCAACATGGGTTCGATTATCCCCGGCTTCCTGCAGTACCCGACCTACACCGCGTCGATGGACTTCATGGTCCTGCATAATCCCCTGACCCAAAGCACCCAGGCTCCCCTGGTTTATGGAAATGTGTATGAAAACCCGCCCGTCGGATATTCGCCGAAAATAACCATGGTCGGCGATCCATCCACGAAGATATTCGTGTCAGAAGGGGCTCGCTATATCCTGATTTCCAACAACGACTACAACCAGGAATATGGCATCCTGAACTCCGAAGGCGGCGAATATGCCGACTGGGGAGCTGATTCGCAGTACACACGCGCTCAAAGCCGCGAACATGTGCCCGGAAACGCCGGCTACAATCCCAAACTCGCCGACGAACGCGCGATTTGGGCGAGACACGGGGGCAAAGCAAATGTGTTCAGGTTCAACGCATTGTTTTTTGACGGCCACGTTGAAACCCTCGGCGATTTGGAGGGCGCTAATCCGACCTATTGGATGCCCAAAGGCACCATCGTTTCCCCCGGCGAATTCTGGGGCGACGTGTGCAATCAATACAATATTCCCTACAATCAGGAATGGATCTGCCCCCAATAGGTCATACGCTCTTAAGCTGAGTGGCTGGCGAATCTTCTGTCATTTCCCCAAGCCATGAATGATCGCCCCACGACTTCCCCTCCCAGCAAACCCACGGCTTCCGGGGATTTCTATCAACAGGGCCTCTCGCTCCTGGAGCAAAGGCGATTCAACGAAGCCGCGGCCACGTTGGGTCGGGCGTACGCATTGTTGCCTAATCAACCGGCGCTGGGGATCAAGCTCGGCGCGGCTCTGATGCACAAGGGGGATGCGCCGCAGGCGGTCGCGATACTTGCCTCCATCGCCAACCAGCATCCTTATCTCGTCGAAGCCCACGGCATGCTTGCCAACGCCCACGCGTTATGCGGGCAATGGGAACCGGCAGTCGCTTCATTCCATCGCGCGCTCGAGTTGGCGCCAAACCTGGCGGTCGCGCATTTTGGGCTTGGCGCTGCTTTGGCTCACCAGGGCAAAGTCAAGCAATCTATCGCCGCGTTTCGCGCCGCCCTCCGATTGAACTACCCCGCTGCCCATTGCAATCTCGGCGTTGCCCTGGCCCTGGTCGGCGAACTTGACGAAGCCGCCGCCGAGCTGCGTAAAGCAATCTCATTCAATCCCGACGATGCAACTGCCCATTGGAACTACGCGATCCTCAAGCTGTTGCAGGGTGAATGGCGCGATGGCTGGCTCGAATACGAATGGCGCTGGCGATGGAACCTGTTCCCATCGGCCCGTCGCAATTTCGGCCAACCCGCCTGGCGCGGCGAGGATATCGAAGGCCGGACCCTGCTCCTGCACGCGGAGCAAGGCTTTGGCGATACCATCCAATTCATCCGCTATCTGCCGCTGCTCGCATCGCGCGGGGCGCGCGTCATCGTCGAATGCCAGGCGGAATTGTTTGATTTGTTCCAGCAGGTCCCCGGTCCCCAGCAGTGGGTCCGCGCCGGCGAGGCGCTTCCGACGTTCGACGCGCATTGCCCTCTCGCCAGCCTCCCTGGCTTATTCGGCACGACGCCGCAGTCGATCCCGCCGCAGGTGCCGCCCCTGTCTGCGCCGCCCGATCGCCTCGCCTTTTGGCAGGCAAAGCTCGGCCCACCTGACGGTCGTCGCCGCGTCGGCCTCGCCTGGGCCGGCCGCTCCACTTTCCTGGGCGACCACACGCGTTCGCTCCACCTGAGCCAATTGCGCGGTGTCCTGGCGATTGAGGGCATCCAGTTCTACAGCCTGCAAAAAGGACCGGCCGCCGCGCAAGTAAAGCAGCTCGCCGCCGCCCAGGTTATCGATCTCGGCTCGGATTTCGGCGATTTCGCCGACACCGCCGCGGTCATGTCGCTGTGTGATCTTATTGTCACGACCGATACTTCCGTCCCGCATCTCGCCGGCGCAATGGGCCGGCCCGTATGGGTCATGCTGCAATATGTACCCGATTGGCGCTGGCTGCTAAATCGCGACGATTCACCGTGGTATCCCTCGGCCCGATTGTTCAGGCAAACTTCGCTGGGTGATTGGAATGGCGTGATCAGTCGTGTCGCCCAGGCAATCACAAATCCCTAACGTGATTCCGATAGGTTGGAAAAAACCATGAGTATTTTGCACTATCAAACGGCCGGCGCGCCGCGCAATTCGCCCATCCGAAATATCGTCCGCAGCGCCGTCGTAATGCTTCTGGTAACGACTGCCGCGGCCTTCGCCGGCGACACGACCAAACCCGACGCTGATGCCCCCCTGCCCACGGGCCGTCGCCTCGACACCGCCGGCGCTCTCGCTTCGCAAGGCATCGGCAGCATGCCCCTGAATCTGGCTCTCAGCCCTGACGGAAAGTTCATCGTCACCACCGGCAACGGCTACATCGAGCAACTCTGCTCGGTGCGCGCCGGCGACGGCAAGGCCGTGAGCACGATCAATTTCGACAAGAACGATAACCCGCACAACGGCCTCTATTACGGCCTCGCCTTCGCCTCCGACGGCCGCCTCTACGCCGCACAGGGCGCTGCCCAGTCGATCACCGTTTTCAAGATCAGCCCCGACGGCGTCCTTACTCACGACGGCGACATCACCTGCGGCTCGACCGATTTTCCCGCCGGCATCGCCGCCGATGCGCACGGCCGCATCTACGTCACCCAGAACGAAACGACCAACACCCCCGACATCCCCTTTGGAACGCCCGGCTCCGTCTCCATTATTGACGCCGCATCGGGCAAGGAACTGGGCCGCTACGTCTTCCCCGATCCGCTTGGGCTTTCCAATTTCCCCCTTGCCGTCGCCGTGAATGATGACGGCAGCCGCCTCTATGTCGGCAGCCAGCGCGATGATGCCGTTTATGTGCTCGACGCTTCCAACCCCGCCGACGTAAAGCTCGTTACCAAGCTCAGCACCGGCTCCCACCCCAACGCTCTCCTTCTCAACAAGGCCCGCACGCGCCTGTTTGTCGCCAACACTCAGAGCGACACTATCTCCATCGTCGATACGGCCGCGCAAACCGTTGCCGGCACCGTCCTCCTGCGCCCCGATATCGCCAGCCGCCTCGCCGGCGCAACACCGACGGGCCTGGCCCTTTCCCCCGATGAAGACACCCTCTATTCCTCGCTCGGCGACATGAACGCCGTCGCCGTTATAGATGTCGATGACGCAACGCCCCGTCTCAAAGGCTACATCCCCGCCGGCTGGTATCCCACCGCCGTCACCGTCGTCGGCAACGATCTTTTCGTCACCAACGCCAAGGGCGACCTGACCCGCGTGCCCCATGATTTCTCGACCGGCACGCGCGTGACATCGCCGCTCTATCTCCTCCAAGGCACTCTTTGGAAAACCGCCATCCCCGACGACGACCAGCTCGCCAAACTCACCGACAAATGCCTTGAGGACGCCCGCCTCACCCCCAAGTACCTCAACGGCGAAAATCCGCTGCAATCCATCAGCCTCAAATCGGGCAACATCACCCACGTCATTTATATCGTGAAGGAAAACCGTACCTACGACCAGGTGCTGGGCGACCTCCCCCAGGGTAACGGCGACCCCAATCGGTGCCTCTTTGGGCGCGATGTCACGCCCAACCTTCACGCCCTGGCCGAGCGCTTCGTCCTGTTCGACAATTTCTATGACTCGGGCGAAGTCTCCGGCGACGGCTGGACCTGGAGCACGCAGGCCCAGGCCAACGAAGACACCATCCGCAACATTCCCTACGAATACAGCGGCCGGGGTCGCACGTACGACACCGAAGGCATGAACAACAAGTACCCCACCGGCGGCCTGCCCGCGACCGGGCCGGACGGCGCCCCCCTTTCCGATGACCCGCGCTTCAAAAACGGCGCGCCCCCCGTTCCCGACATCGACGCTCCCGCCGGCGGCCACCTCTGGGACATGGCCAGAAAAATCGGCCTTACCTATCGCAACTACGGCTTTTTCCTCACCACCGGCGTCTACGACGGCGACAAGACCGTGATCCCCGACAATTATCCCTCCGTCGCCGGTCTTCAGCCACCCGGTCACGATCTGGCCGGCATCACCGACATCGATTTCCGCGAATTTGATCTAAGTTACCCTGACAGTCAGGCCACCAGCCGCCTGGCTGAAGAAAAGAAAAATCACAGCATCCTTTGGACCACGCGCACCTACGGTAAAGACAACGCCGACTGCCGATTCACCGAATGGAAGCGCGAATTTGATCTGATGCTCGCCAAAGACCCGAATGGCAATGCCGTGCCCGCCCTCATGACCGTCCGTTTCGGCAACGACCACACCGGCGGCGCCGGCTCCAATGCCCCAACGCCGCGCGCCATGGTGGCCGACAATGACTTCGCCGTCGGCCAATTAGTCGACGCTGTCAGCAAGAGTCCCATCTGGAAATCCACGGCCATCATCGTCGTCGAGGACGACGCCCAGAACGGCCCGGATCACGTGGACATCCACCGCTCCACCTGCTTTGTCATCAGCCCCTGGATCAAGGCCAACAGCGTGGATCATTCCTTCCAGAGCACCATCAGCACGATCAAGACGATTGAGTGCCTGCTGAACATGCCCCCCATGTGCCAGTACGACGCCGCCTCGGATTGCCTGGGCGGCTGGGACACATCGCCGTCAAACGCCCAAGTCTATACAGCCGTCATGCCCCCAGAAAAAATCCTCCTCGAGCGCGGCGGCTCGTACAATCGCAACATCCCCGCCAGCCCCGAATCCCCCACGCAGCGCGGTGCAGCCACTCGCCCAACGGCCGAGGCGCCGTTGAAACTCGACAGCCTCGCCGCCTTGGCCGAAGCGTCTGATCAAATGGATTTCAAAAAGGCCGACCAGGCTCCGGCCGACGAACTCAATCGCATCATCTGGAAGACCGTCAAAGGCGTCGATTCCGAGCCCCCACCGACGCCGCACGTCATCTCTTACGGCGCAATCCCCGAGAAAGACCCGGATTGATGACGACCCTTAGCCCGTTGCTTCTCCTGGCGCAAACCCGTGCCGCAGCGTATTCTCGCTCACCACGCGCGGCAGCAGGAATTGCAGCAGATAATCCGGCCCACCCGCCTGCGAGCCGATGCCGGAAAGCTTGAATCCGCCGAACGGCTGCCGACCCACCAGCGCGCCGGTGATCTTGCGGTTGATGTAAAGATCGCCCACGCGAAACCCGCGTGACACGCGCTCAATGTTCGCCGGGCTTCGCGAATACAAACCGCCCGTCAGCGCGTAGCGCACGCCATTGGCCAACTCCAGCGCATGCTCAATATCTCTTGCCCGCATCACCGCCAGCACCGGCCCAAATATCTCCTCCTGTGCCAGACTCGATTCCGGTGGCGCCTCGCTGAAAATATGCGGCCCGATGAAAAAGCCGTCCTCCGCCAGCGCCCCCACCTCGCCGCCGTAAGCTAGCTTTGCGTCTCCCTTCCCCTTCTCCATCGCGCGATGAATCCGCGCAAATGCTTCCTCGTCAATCACCGGCCCAACGAAGCAAGCGGGATCCTCCGCCGGCGCGACTTTCAAACTCCTCGCCGCATCAACCAGCCGCGCCAAAAACGCGTCGTAAATCTCCTCCATCACAATTAGCCGAGAACACGCCGAGCACTTCTGCCCCGCATACCCAAACGCCGAGGCCAGAACGCCGTGGATCGCCTCATCCCCATCCGCATCGGCGTCCACGATAATCGCGTTCTTCCCCCCCATCTCCGATATCACGCGCTTGAGATGCTCCTGCCCCGCCGTCACGCGCGCCGCCGCCTGCTGAATCTCCAACCCCACCGCGCGCGATCCCGTGAATGCGATAATCGCCACATCCGGCGACGATATCAGTTCCGGTCCCACTTCTTCCCCGATTCCCGGCAGATAATTCACCACCCCCGCCGGCGTTCCCGCCCGTTCAAACGCCTCCATCAACATCGCGCCGATGACCGACGACTGCTCCGCCGGCTTCAACACCACGGTATTTCCCGTTACGACGGCCGCCGCCGCCATGCCGCACACAATCGCCAGCGGAAAATTCCACGGCGCAATCACCGCCGCCACCCCGCGCGGCTCATAAAAATGCAGGTTTGTCTCCCCCGGCACATCCACCCGGCGCGGCTCTGCCAGCCGCAGCGCTTCCTGCGCGTAATACCGGCAAAAGTCGATCGCCTCGGCGACATCGGCGTCGGCCTCGCGCCACGGCTTGCCGCATTCCACACCCTCCATCGCCGCAATCTCAAATCGCCGCCTGCTCAGTTCATCGGCGACCCTTACAAGGAGCTTGGCCCGCTCTGTCGCCGACGTCTTTCGCCAATTCCCAAACGCCTCCTTCGCCGCCGCTATCGCCTGCCGCGCATTCTCCGCCGTCCCCAAAGCGCATCGCCCCACAATCCGCCGCTTGTGCGAGGGATTGATCGAGTCCATCCATTTCGCCGTGGCAATGCGCTGCCCCCCGATAACCAGCGGATGCTTATCGCCCGCACTCTCCGCTACCGTCGCCAGCGCCTTCCGCATCGATTCCTGCGCCCAGCCCCGGCTGAAATCCGTCAACGGTTCATTGCTGAATCCTCCCGACGCCGGCGCGACAACGCGAGCAACCTTTTTCTCAGCCGGGTTCATCAACAACTCCTCATCGGGGGCATGTTCCAGCATCGCCGACCGTAAAAATCCCTGGTTCGACGTATTCTCCAGCAATCGCCGCACCAGGTACGCCATCCCCGGCAGCAGCTTTCCCACCGGCGCATACAGCCGCACGCGTTGTCCCATATCGACAAGCGCCGCCTCCAAACCCGGGGCCATGCCGTAAAGCAACTGAAACTCGATCGCTCCCGCGCCCAGCCCCAGATGTTCGGCCACCGCCAGCGCATGCGCGATTCCCCGAATATTATGGCTCGCCAGCGCCAGGCGCAACTGCTCCCGCCGCCCCAGCAGAAACTCCGTTGACTGCTCAAAATTCGCATCCGTCTCATGCTTCTGCGCGAACACCGGCAGCGGCCAGCCATTCTGCGCCGCAATCACCGACTCAAAATCCCAATACGCCCCCTTCACCAGCCGCACCCACACCGGCTTCCCTCGCGCCGCGGCACACGCCGCCAAATCTTCCAAATCCGCCCGCGTGCTTTTCAAATATCCCTGAACCGCAATCCCCACATCGCCCCAATCGCGAAATCTTTCGTCCGCCATGAGCCTCTTGAAGATACGAAGCGTCGCCTCCTTAAACGCATACTGCTCCATGTCGATGCAGATAAACGCCCCCCGGCGCCGCGCTCGCTCGGCAATTGGCAAGAGCCGCTCCAACACCGCCGCCGCCGTGCCGTCCAGGTCCATCGGATCAAATTGGCTGAATAAACTGGAGAGCTTGATCGACACATTCACGCCGCTCGGGTTGGCATCACACAACGTGTCGATCAATTGATGATATTGCCGCGCGTATACATCGGCTTCTGCCTCCGAGACAACAGCCTCCCCAAGCAAATCGATGGTGTATTCCAGCCCCCGCTGCCGCAGCGCCGCGACGGCCGCCGGTGCGTCGGCAATATCGTCCGCCGCGATGAATCGCCTCGCCAGCCCCTTGACCACCACATTCGCCACACCGCTCACAGCGGCCGCCAGTACCCCTCGCTCCGGGGTCCATCGCACGACTTTCCCCAACGATGACCCGCCCAGATACTCCTTCAAATGCCGGTTGATCTGCCGCGCCGACTTCAAGACCGGAAGCACATCCACCAGGCGAAACAGCGAGGTCTTGATCGCCTCATCCCCCATTATGGCGGCCATTGCCCGCTCATGAAGACCGGTAATAATATGAGGCTGCCCCGCCCCCTGCCGCACGCGGCGCAGCAGGTCACGGCCGATCTCCCAAGTTCGCCCTTCGATGCTGTCCATAGACGCACCAATCATAGCGCCTATGGCCTAACGCTCGCTCTACGACACGGTATCTTCGCCTCGTTTGCGCCGTCCGCCGGACAATCGCCCCTATTTACCCGCGTCCACGCTGGCGGAGAATTCCTCGATAGCCGGCAAGTTGGCCAGCGTTAGAAGCTGGCTGAGCGCGTTCTGGGCATCGGCAGTCCGACCCGCGTCGCCGGACGTTCTGGCCGCTACTAGCTTCGATGCGCTGGCGCCCATGGCGTCGTAAAACGCATGGCTCGCCGCGTTGGGATCGGATGGTTCGACTCGGCGGATCATGCCGGTTGAATACATGTCCTTACTCGGATCACTCGGATCGTTGACAATCTGAACCGTCCATTTGTATTCGACGCCAAGTTCCAGAGGAGTTGAATTGGACGTATCCAAAATGTGGATCCCCGCCGGTACGCGAGTGCTGGATTCCCAAAGGTGGACTGTTGTATGGCGCTGTGGATCAGTCAGGTTGATCTGTACTTTCAAATCAAGCGGCTTGTTGAGATACCAAACCAGCTTGGGGTGGGCGCTTGTCGTCAGCCCGGTAGATTCCGGGCCAAAGGCATACTCGACGATGGAAGGGTCGCTCACGCAGCGGCCGCCTTCCGCTTCGGTGCGAGTCGTCACGTTGCCATCGGACGGCGGTGGTCCCGCGTATGCAATCACCAGCCCGGAATCATCCGCGGCGTCAGGCTCGGTCGCGGGCAAAGTCGCTGGCGCGGCGGCAATCGCGGCGCTAGAGCAGAACAAAATCCAACTCGCGCACAAGCCCATGATTTTCATGACCCATCACTCCTTGGGGCGGCTCCGATGACCCCGTAGATCACCAGGGCGGTTTTGCGCCCCTTGAGTTCCCGCGGCCCCAGACAGCGGGTAATAACTCCCGGGCTGATCAATTCCCGCGTGCGCGGCCCGATGAGAATCCGGCATCCCTCGGCCGCGATATCGCTATCGAAAACGTCCTTATCATAGCTCTCCAGCCGCGAGGCCGTGTTTACCGTATCACCAAGAACAGTGTACTCCAATCGCTGTGCGCTGCCGACGCTGCCGGCAACCAGCGATCCGGTGTGAATTCCCACCCGCATCCGCACGTGGCCCTGGGTCGTTCCCGACCATTCCGCATTGAGTTTCGCCAGCTCGCTTCGCATCGCCAGAGCGCAGCGCACCGCCCGATCCGCGTCGCTGGCGATCTGCGCCGGCGTCGTGCTGGGAATGGGCGCGCCGAAAATCGCCATAATGGAGTCTCCGATGTACTTGTTCACGACGCCGTCATGGTCCAGAACCACGCCGGTCATCCTGCCCATGTATTCGTTAACAAGCGAAATCAGTTCCTCCGGCTTCAGCTTTTCCGAGAGGCTGGTGAATTCGCGCAAATCGGTAAACAGGACCGTCGCCTCTTGCGTGCGAGGCACCATCTTCCCGCCGCGGATAAACTCCTCGCGGCGCGACCAGATCGCATCGGCCACGGGCTTGGAAACATGTTTGGCAAACAGATTCATTAATGCCGCTCGATCCACCTTCTCCTGTTGCGACATATAGGAAGTAACGAACGTCGCCCCGGCCAGCCAGCAAACCAGCGGCGGAACCAGCGGCGTCCAGACCATCTTGCGCATTTCCCAATAACAAAACACAATCAGCGCCGCGGCGCCCACGGCAAGAAGCAGGGCAAATAGTCTCGGTCCGCGCGCCGCGTAGCCAAGAATTCCCCCGGCCAGGGCCCAGGACAGTATCCAGTTGGTTTCCTGTGTCTTGGACCAGAATCGCAACATGAGCTGCCCGTGCGCCGCACGGATCAATTGATCCACGGCCCGGGCATGAATAACCGTTCCAGCTTCGGGCAGTTGGGAACTGATCGGTGTCGCGTAGTGATCCTTGTAAGTTTCCGCGTCGATTCCGATCAGCACGATTCCCCCGCTGACGTCCGCCTGGCTCAGCCCGCCGTTCATGGCGTCCGTCCAGGAAATCGTGCGAAATGTTTTCGGCCCGGCGAAATCATGCCATTGCTGGATGCCATTGGTCGGCCGATTGATATACGGCCCGTCGTTCAATCCCAAAGCTTGCAATCGATTGCCTTCCAACACCGTGACTGAGCTATCTGAGCCGTATCCCAGGCCTAAAATCGGTCTCTTACCCTGGAGATAACGCCGCGCCACGTTCAAATCGAACGAGAGAAATTCGCGATTATCCTTGGTAATGCGCAGGATCATCCGCCGCACGACCCCATCGGGATCAACATCGACATCGGCGAAACCCGAACGTATCGGCACTCGATTTCGAGGATGCTCAAAATCGTCTAGCAACGCCGCCGGCGGCGCCACACCCGTTCCGATGCCCTTGAATTTGTACGTACAGATGATGCTTTGGTTGTTCTTTAGAATGCCGTACAAACGCGCCGGCCCGTCGTCATTCGCCACGCCATACAGGGGCACCGGCTTGTCGCGAAAAAGATCCACGCCGATTACCGCCGGTTTATACTGCACCAGGCGGGAAAGCATGTCGGCCAGCGACCCATCGGGAATCGGATATTGGGGCAACGCGGCGATATCCGCTTCATTGATGAGGATCACCAGAGTCGGCGCCGCCGGCGCGCTGGGACGCGGCTCGATCCTTACGATCTGATCGGACGCCAGCAGTTCCAGTCGTTCCAGCCACCCTTGACGGCGTGCCAGCAGACAGAGCGCCCCCGCCGCGAGTGAAATCAACAGGCTTACCACCAGCCGGCCCGATCTCCTGGCCAGCGATTGCAATCGCGAATTGGCGGTTTCCTGAACCGGCATGAGGTGGAAAGCTTACAGCCAGTTGCCCACAATCAGGTAGGGCGACCAGAAATAGGGATGTCGATACGCCTTCAACGACGGGTCCGTCAGCAATTCAAGCTGCGCCGTCTGAAGCGCCTTGGCCTTCGTGGAATTCGCCTCGGCTAAATGAGCGTAGAACCTTGGGATCAGGATGGATGCCGAGCGATCATTGACCGACCAGAGCGTGGCCATCGCACTGAGCGCCCCCGCCTTCACGGCAATGCCGGCCAATCCCAGCGCCGCCCGGTCGTCGCCGGCCGCGGTCTCGCAGGCGCTCAGCGTCAGCAAATCCACCGGCCGCTGGCGATATTTGCTCGGCTCGATCAACCGCTCCAGATCGTCCAGGTCCAGCCGTCCGTCGAAATCCAGTACGTAAGTGTCAGCCGCGCTGCTGCCGAAATGTCCATGACTGGCAATGTGCACAATCGAAAAATCCGTCGCCGCAAATTGGCGGTCCACCTGCGACGTGCTGAATTGCTCGTTTACAAGCGTCTGCGTCTTGCCGGCGTAAGTCGTGTTGATTTGTCGCATCTCCTCCGGCACGTACTTCAATGCGGGAAATCCCTGCTGGGCGACGGATAAGCCACTGATTAACACCCGAGCTCCGCCCCCTTCACCAGCGGCCGACGTCTGCGAACTATCCCGCGCCTGGGTCAAACGCAACCCGGGACTGATGGCTACCGCATACTGCTGAATGAGAAACCGTCCCTGCTCGTCGGCCAGCGCGGCCATGGGCACCGACCGCAATGCCCCATCGGGAACGAATACCAGCGTATCCACCGCCTGATTCGTCGACTGCTGCCCGCGCTCCCTCAGATAGGGCTCAATCGGCGCAATGAGCCACTGATAAAGCTGCTGTCCATCGATGAAATACTCCTCGCTGGACTGCTCGCTAACCTCCTCTCGAAACCGCCGGGCGACCTGCGTCAAAGCGTCGGCCGTGACCGGCACGGTGAATCGCTGCAACAGCGGCGAACCAGAGGCAACCAGAATCTCCAGGCGGTCAGCCAGCGGCACGTAATAGACGACCGCCGTATGCGGATCGATGGTTTCAATCGATGTTCGCCGCTGCTCCAGCAGCCGCTCGCACCGATCCTGGAAATAATTCTGCAATTCGGCGGTCTTCAGATTCTCAAGCGTGTCGCGCGCATCCGACAAATCCCTCTGCCGCGATTTCCCCTCCGGCTCTGTGGCGGCGCGTTTCAGCAGGATGTCGGCCAACTCGTCATACACATTTCCAGCGACTTCCCGATACGACACGCCGCCGGGACTGTTGCCGCCGCCGGCAGACAGATCGGACTGAATCGCCCGCAACGAAGCCACCGCGGTTTGATAGGCCGCAATCGCGCCTTCGCGATCGCCCGCGGCTTTGAGAAGCCGGCCCGACTGCCACTGCCACAAATAGAGCAAATTGGGCATTTGCAACCGTTGTGCGAGAAACAACGCCTGCGCCGTTAGTCGCTGGGCCTCGTCATTGCGCCCGTCCAATTCGTACAGGTGCCCCGTGTACCCCAGTGCATAGGATCGAACGATGTCGTCAGTGGCGTCGGCACGCTGCATCGCCAATTGATAAGCGGCATACGCTCGAAGCCGAAGTTCAGGCGCCGCTTGGCCCAACTCCGCGAGCCCTTCGTCGCTCTGGCCGATCGTCAGCAGCAGGAACGCCGTCGCATGTCCGCCGGGCAATTCGTTGGCCGCCTCCCACGCCTGCGTATTGACGGCACGCCCCGATGCCACGGTATTTTCAATCTCGCCCGCGTGGGCCTGCGACCGCGCCTCAGCCAGAAACGCCACCGCCGCGTTGGCAGCGGCTTGCGCGATCATCGCCGCATTGCCTTGCTGTCGCGCCGCCGCAAGACTCAGTTGATAGGATTCCGCCGCCTGCTTCGGCTGACCCTTCGCCAAATACAACGATCCATAGGCGTTATGCACCGCGGCGCTCAGTGATGGATTTCCCGCCAATGAATCGAGAATCTTTTGCGCGTCAGGGAGATAACTCATCCCCATCGAATCAGACCGGGCCAGTATGTATGCTTGCGCGAGCGCCACTTGATAAGAAGCACCGTCCGCTCCACCAAGAAGCACACCTCTACGCAGACTTTCAATCGCCTCAGGATAGTCGCCCAGATTCTCCTCGGCTTGGGCACGCCTGGCCCAGACCTGCGCCGCCTTGATCGGGGCAGCGCTTGCCTCGTCATGTTTGGCGGCTTGTTCCCAAGCAGCGGCGGCTTGAAGGAAATGTCCGGAATCGTATGCGTCTTGGCCCGCGTCCGCTCGAACGGCGGGCGCGCCGAACAAAATCACATTCAGCGCAAGCACTACCGACTTTCGCCAAATGCCATCCGCCATGAAAACACCCCAGACGAGCTGCCGCTCATAGACCGTACTCAGTGCGACCGGACTATTGAAGTCTGACGACGACCTTAAGCATTGTCAATAAATCACACGCCCTTAGCCAATTCGTGTCCGGTTTGTTACTGTCTCAGGGAATAAGCTATCGGGGTCCAAGAGCGCACGATTATAAGTCCGCTGCTATCGGCCTTGATTGGGAGCAGATGTTTCAAGCCTACCACCATCTTGGCATCCTTGGCCTGACGATTCTGCTAGGTGCGTCGATCGCGCCGGCGGGTTCGGTCGTCAATGACTCTTCCCTCGGTTCCGCCCCCGTGAGTCACGCCGGAAACATCTTCACCATCGGCCCGCTCAGCGGCAAACAAGTCGGCAACAATCTCTTCTACAGTCTCTCTACGTTAAACCTGGACAAGGGTGAGACCGCCGATTTCGTCAATTTCCCGGGGTCGTCTTCCGTTCAGACTGTTCTAACGCGCGTCACCGGCGGCCCCAGCAACATCGACGGCACGTTGGAGTGCGATATTCCCAACGCCAACTTCTTTCTGATCAACTCCTCCGGCGTGGTCTTCGGGCCTGATTCGGCGCTGAATGTGCAAGGATCATTTGCAGTGACGACCGCCGATCAAGTGAAATTGGCCGATGGAAAGGTCTTCGCCGCTCTGCCGGCAGCAACGGATGCAACGCTCACCACCGCAGCGCCTGCGGCGTTTGGATTTCTCTCCAAGTCGCCGGCCGCGATAACGGTCAACGCCGCAACCCTCGCGGTGGGTCCAGGCCAATCGATCATGCTTGTTTCCGGCGGGGTTTTCATCAATAACACGGGCGGAACGGGTGGGTTTTCCATCACGACGGGCCAGCTTGTCGCGCTTGGTGGCCAGATTGTGATCGCTTCCGTCGGCTCACCTGGAACCGCGGTGTTGACCGGCGCCAGTCCGCCGTCACCACCCGTGGACGTCTCGTCGTTCCAATCGCTCGGCCCGATTCGACTTGTCGATGGCGCGCAGATCAATGTTAACGGTTATTTTGGAGGGCAAATTGCCATCACGGGAGCTTCGGCCGTGCTCCGCGACTCGGCGATCAGCGCCGGCAGCTTGCTGGCCCCCGGCGCAGGTATTGAAATTAATCTGCGCGGCGACCTCAAGTCAGTGAACAGCGCGGTAATCGCAGATACTGACGGCACCGGACCTGCGTGTCCCCTGAATGTGACTGCGAACAGTATCTCCATTCAAGGCAGCCTTAACATTGATTCCCACTTCGGATGTTTCTCAAGTGATTCATTTGGATCTGGAGACGCCGGAACCGTAACCATTAACGCGCAGTCCCTGTCCGTCGTGCAGGGAGGCTTCATCACCGCCGACGCCGGCGGTTCAGGCAATGCGGGCGTCGTAACCGTGAACATTGCCGGGCCCGTCAGCATGGACGGCATGGGTGGCGTGCCCATTCCCGCCGCGATCGGAGCGGGTGTGCTCCTGCAGTTAACCCCCCCCGCCACTGGCAATGGCGGCACTGTGACCGTGTCGGCGAAAAGCTTAAACATCCTGGACGGAGCGGTAATCACTGCCAGCACGGAGGGAATAGGCAATGGTGGCAGCGTAACAGTCAACGTTTCTGGCGCGCTCGTGTTGGACGCCATGGGACATCTTACTGGAATAGGAGCCAATTCCGTGACCGCCACACCCGCCGACGCGGGGCAGGTGGCCGTATCTGCCGGAAGTATAACACTTCTTGATGGCGCACAAATTCTCGCGGGCACCACTGGCGCCGGCAACGGCGGCTCGCTGATGCTCAGCTCCGGCGGGCCCATTGAATTCTTCGACGCCACAGTCTCGGCGGATGCACCCTCCAGCGACGGTGGCGACATTAGCATCCAAACGCCTGCCGCAGTTGTGGTGGTGGATAGCCAGCTAAAAGCCGCCGCCGGCGGAACGGGCGGCAACATCACCATCGACCCGGCCCTGGTCGTTCTGCAGAACAGCCAGTTGCTGGCCGACGCCATTGCCGGAAACGGTGGAAATGTCTCGGTCATGGCAAGCGAATTTCTGCGGAACAATTCGCCGATTGATGTTTCCTCTCAATTCGGCGTCTCCGGCACCGTTTCAGTCAGTCCACCCGATACAGAAATTGCCGGTTCGATCACCCCTCTGCGCGGGGAAATCATCGGTGACGCCATTGGCCTTGAACCCACCTGCGAGCACGAAGCGGCCAGCGGCTTTAGCAGTTTCACCGTCACGGGAATCGGTGGACTACCGCCGGCGCCAAGCGGTTGGTTGCCATCATTTCATTATGACCCGGATGGAGAGAATCAAGGGGGTCCATCAAAGTGAATCACTTCCACAATTGGGTGATAGGAATCATTGTGTCTGCTTGCGCGTCGACGGCCTGGTCGCAGACCATTCCCACCACCTTGCCGGCTATGCCACCGGAGAATGGAAATCAGCTCTCTCAACAATTGGTGGTTCAGGTCAAAGCATTCCGCTTCCATGGCAACACCGTCTTTACGAATCAGCAACTCGCCGCGATTGCAGAGCCATTTCGCCGCCAGCATGACGGCATGATGACTTCCCCGGACCTGGAGGCGGTGCGAAACGCGCTGACGTTGGCCTATGTCAACCAGGGATACATCAACTCCGGCGCCGTGATGCCGGACCAAACAGTCGCCGATGGCGTCATCCGCTTTGACATCATCGAAGGGAAATTGAGTGACGTGGTCCTTTCGCACGGCCATGCCGGCATGATGAACATGCCCATGCCCGCCCCGGCAACACAGCCCGCGGTGACGCCGGGAAGCGCCGGCGGACCCGGCGCCGTCGGACGGGAAGCCGCTCAGCCCCTGCCGCCGACGCAAGAAGCCGGTTGGCATCTGCTCAACAATCAATATGTGACCGATCGCGTGATGCTCGGCGCCGGGCCGCCGCTGAATGTACTGCAACTGAAAGATCAGCTTGAGTTGCTCCGCCGCGATCCCAATATCAAAACGATCAATGCCGAGCTCGCCCCCGGCGACTCACCCGGCGAATCCGTTCTTAATCTCGCCGTCACCGAAGATAACCCCCTGCAGTTTGGCGTCGACTATTCCAACCGGCGGCCGCCCAGCGTCGGCGCTTATGAGTTTGATGTCCTTGCCTCCGATAGCGATGTCACCGGGCATGGCGATGCCTTCTCTGCCCGCTGGGGTGTCCTGGCGGGGTCAGCCAACACGCAGCAATTCGACGATGACAACGATTACTCGCTGGATTATGTGGTTCCCCTGACCGCGCGGGACTTGACGTTGGAGGTGAACTACACGCGCAGCAGCGACGCGGTCGTGGAAACGCCATTCACCGACGTCAACATCCAATCCAAAACCGACAGCATTTACGCGACGCTGCGACAGCCATTGGTGCGGACCGTGGAAGACCCGGCCCTGGGAACCAAGGACCAGGAACTGGCCGCATTCTTCACGGTCTCCAGCCGCTACAACCGCACGTTTCTCCTCGGCGAGCCGTTCAGCTTTTCGCCCGGCGTAGAAAACGGCGAACAGGATGTCTTCGCATTGCGTCCCGGCCTGGAATACGTGCGCCGATCTTCCGACGACGCCCTGGCCCTGCGCGCGACTTTCAGCACGGGCATCGACGGTCCCAAGGCAACGATCCATTCCCACGACGAACCCGATAGCCGCTTCTTCGCATTCCTGGGACAATCGCAATATGTACGACGCATTCCGCTGGGAAACGCCGCCCAGCCGTGGAATGACGCGCAAGGCATCCTCCGCTTTAACACGCAACTATCTCCCAATCAGCTATTGACGCTCGAACAATTCAGTCTCGGCGGCGTGGACACCGTTCGCGGCTATGAACAAAACCAATTCGTCACCGACGAAGCCGTTCAAGCGACGGCCGAGCTGCGCATTCCCGTGGTGAAGGCCAACAATCTCGATGCGCTGACCTTCGCTCCGTTCTTCGACAGCGGCTACGCCTGGAACCGGGAAAACAGCACCCAGACCCCCGAGCTGATCAGCGGCGTCGGCTGCGGCCTGCTTTTTCATCCCACCGAGCAGATCAACGCCAGCGTTTACTATGGCTATCCACTCAAGCGATTTTCGCACAATGAAGATGATCTTCAGGATATGGGGATTTACTTCGATGTAAGCATTCTGGCGTTCTGATGCTCAAAGGAATCGGACATATCGCGGTGGTCTGCGTCTTCGCCATCGCTGCGTGCGCTCGCGCCGGCAGCGTCGTCAACGACGCCTCCCTCGGCTCCGCCCCAGTCGCGCACAGCGGCAACATCTTCACCATCGGCCCGTCCAGCGGCAAACAAGTCGGCACCAATCTTTTCTTTAGCCTCTCCACGCTCAACCTGGACAAAGGTGAGACCGCCAATTTCACCGGGCCGTCCTCGATAACCAATGTCCTCACCCGCGTCACCGGCGGCCCAAGCACGATCGACGGAACGCTCCAATGTTCGATTGCCAACGCCAACTTTCTTCTTATCAATCCCCAAGGCGTGGTCTTCGGACCCGATGCGTCTCTAAACGTCTCGGGAAGTTTTGTGGTAACGACGGCGGATCAACTGAAATTGGCCGATGGCCAGGTCTTCGCGGCATTGCCCGCGGCAACCGATGCAACACTCACCACCGCCGCGCCGGCCGCGTTTGGGTTTCTCGCAAGCAGCCCGGCCGGCTTCACCGTCGATGGCGCGACGCTGTCAGTGTCTTCCTGCCGATCGTTCGTCGCCGCCACCGGACCGGTAACGATCAGCGGCGGCAGCATCCAGGCCCCCGCCGGAGCAATAGCCGTCGGATCGGTCGCTTCCTCAGGGACAGTTCAACTGAACGGACAAACGATTGGCTCGCTTGCTTCCTTTACGTCGCCGGGGCCGATTCAGATAACGGATGGACAAATCGACACGAGTGGGTCAGGCGGCGGCCGAATCGTGATTCGCGGCGGTGCAATGACGCTTGAAGACTCGACGATTAGCGCCAATACGACCGGACCGGGCAGCGGTATGGGAATAAACATACAATTGGCCAAAGACCTCGTATCGACCAACGGCGCCATCCTCAGCGAGACATCGTCTTCCGGCCGCGCGGGCGATATTTCCGTTACAGCCGCGGACATT
Organism: Tepidisphaeraceae bacterium; assembly: GCA_049511115.1. GTDB lineage: Bacteria > Planctomycetota > Phycisphaerae > Tepidisphaerales > Tepidisphaeraceae > JBEKYH01. The sequence continues at coordinate 20,288 of JBEKYH010000026.1, forward strand.
TCCGCTACCGGCCAGAATTCTGCGAAGTTGGGGCTGGCCTGCGCGGACTCCAATGGCGGGGGCATCGGCGGAA
>JBEKYH010000027.1:0-20304 GCA_049511115.1 Tepidisphaeraceae bacterium
CATCTGTTCGTAGCGGTCGGCGACCATGTCGGTGAGATCAATGTAGGCAACGCCCTCGGCGACGGCGATCTGCCGGGTCAATTCGCTGTAATTGCCGTTGATGCGCTCGACGTGGCCATTGGTCCAGCGGTTGCGAACGGTGAGGCCGATGAGGATGGGATAGGCTCCCTTGGCCTTGGTCTCCTCGACCATCTTTTTCATGTACCAGCCGAAGGTGTGGACGACTTCGTGCTGGTGGGTCTGGAGATTGTCGATTTCTTTGGTTTCATCGCCAAGGCCCGGAAGCGAGCCGCGGGCGCGGGCGGGGTCGTTGATAGCGCCGCCGTCGTTCTGGCCAAACTGGATGAGGACAAAATCGCCGGGCTTGAGGGCGTTGGCGATTCGGTCCCATCGGCCCTCCGTTACATAAGTGCGGCTGCTGCGCCCGCCGATGGCGGCGTTAACCCAGTTGGCTTTGGCGCGATCGATATATGTGGCGAAGGTTTTGCCCCAGCCGGTATGCTGGGGATCGCCGACCTGCGCGGTGGAATCGCCGGCGAGAAACACGGTGGGAAGGGAGGGATTAAGTTGCCAGGCGGCCTGGGTCGCAGAAGGGCGCGGGGCCGCCGGGCGCGTGGTCTGGGCTAATGCGGAGGAATAGCAGAGAAACAGCACCAACAGAAACCATCGCCAACACGTCATGTCTTCCTCCGAGATCGCCCCTGAGTTTATTTACGCCGCCGAAGCCTCTTTAGCCAAATCGTCGAGTTCAAGGCGAAGGTAGTCATAGATCATTCCGCCGCTGAGTGGGCCGGCGGGAACGGTCAATGTCAAATTGTTAGTCCCGGCGCGCAACAGTGTTGCGTCAAAGGGGACCTCCCTCTCATACCATATCCCTTGAACCGCGTTGCCGGTTCCGCCCATGGTGCCGTCGGTGACGTACGTCTTGGCAAACTCGCCCAGCACGCCCTCGGCGATGGCAAGCATTGTATGCGTGCCGGGGCGGACATTGGGGATTGTGAAGTGGCCGTCGTCAGAGCCATGCACCCAGAATTCGACATGCCTGACCCCGGCGGGGCGAGCGGATCGATCAGGACAACCTGGCCGGTGACCGTGCCGCGCTGGTCATGGTGATACCCGGAAGCGCGATGGGAGGAAACGGCGCTCGCGATCTTTGTGGGGACTTAAAGAGAATCAAAAGATGATCAGTAGAACAGTAGAGCAGTAGACCGAAATGGAACCGGAAACAACTTTTCGTGCGGCGATGTTTCGCCGGTTTTTCGTTGTCTCGACTGCTCCACTGATCTACTGCTCCACTGCTCTGTTCGCCGCGGCGAACGGAGAGGGGGAGATTCGAACTCCCGAGACGGTTTAAGCCGCCTACAGCATTTCCAGTGCTGCTCCTTCAGCCACTCGGACACCTCTCCGGCGGCGGGCCATCTTGGATGGGCGGTGGGATCGAGTCAAGCGCATACGGCCCGCGCTTCGGGTTGGGTCTCCGGATTCTTCCTCGGGCGGGAGAGGGGTTGAGCGGGACTGGACACTTCGGTTCGGAACACTTTGGAACAGATCCGAACACTTTTTGCAGTGTTATATGGATAAGCCGGCATGTGTCGGCGAGGTTGCTGCAAGTTTTGGTTGGTGGACAGCACGTATCATTAGTCGTGGTGCGGACGAGTGCGTTTGAGAAATGCTAAATTCGGGAATTTGCCGGCTTTGGGCGGCGCACCGGTAGTATAAAATCGTGGTAGAGTGTGGACGGCGGTGCGTTTGGCCGTTCCGTGCCTTCCTGGCGTGGTCGGTTTGACGCCTTATTGCGGGAGAGGTGACTTATGGTTGGCGGTTCGAGATCGGGGAAGAGCGGTTTGGCGCTGGCGGCGGGTTTGCTGGCTTGCTGGCTGGGCCTGATGCCGTTGGCTGCCAATGGGCAGACGGTGACGTACACGCTTTCGATCAATGATAACGGCACGTCGACGTGTACGCCGGGGGATTTTGCGGTTTATGCTAGCGACAGCACGGCCGACGGCAATTTCGGCATTTGTGCATTTAGCGCTCAACTGGCTGGTTGCGACTCCATCGTAAATACCACTCCTTACGTCATGTACATCGTGTCTCCGGGTAATGCCTTGGGTGGTGACGGGTTCTGCACACTCCGTACTCCGACGAATGGCGCGTCGCTGACAGGATCCGAAGATTTCTCAGACACGTTTCCCGCTTCAAGCAGAGTAGGAGGATTCGGGCAAATGGCCGCAATTCTGGGCGTTCCGGCCATCCCATTTGGGGTTGCAAATGAGATTTCCTCATCGCCCGTGACGGCTTATTCGGTGCCGCTTTTGCTTGGTACGGGTACATTCGGCAGTGACCTCCCGCGTTGGTCATCCTCATCCAACGACTTTGCAGAACTCTTCGTCTTCCCCCTATTTAATACCGACAGTCTGGAGGTGGGTTCCGGATTGATCTTGGATACCCAAACATTGACTTCGGTGCCTGAGCCGGCCAGTCTGAAAGTTTTCGGTTTGGCAACGATGGTTTTGCTTAGCCGTCGCCCTCGCGGAGGTTAACATGCGATCTAACTTGCCAATCAATTTTGCATCGGTGGCAGTAACTACGCTGATATTTTTTGCGGGCATGTGGACGTCGCCGTCACCTGCCAGCGGGCAGACGGTAACGTACACGCTTTCGATCAATGATGACGGCGCATCGACATACACGCCGGGGGATTTTGCCGTTTATGCCAGCGACAGCACGGCAGACGGCAATCAAGGTATTTGCGCTTTTAGCACCGAACAGGACGGCTACGATGCGATTGTAAATGCGGCTCCTTATATCATATACAGCGTGTCCCCCGATGGGGCCTTGGGCGGGGTTGGATTTTGCACTCTTCGCAGTCCCGCAAATAGTGCATCGCTCACCGGCTCGGAGGACCATTCCGGGACGTACCCCGAATCAGGCAGGGGAGTGACAGGGTTTGGGCAGCAAGCGGGAATCATCAACGTACCCTTCCTTCCTTTTGAGGTTGCATTTGAGGTCTCCTCTTCGCAAGTGACCACCTATTCTAATCCACTCTTGTTGGGAACTGGCACTTTCAGCAGTCAGATTCCCGGTTGGGTTCCGTCGAATAACAACTTTGCCGATGTCATTATTGAAACAGGCCCAAATTTCGAGAGCCAGTCGTTAGACCTGAGTTCCGGGTTGATACTGAACACGCAAACGCTGACGCCGGTACCCGAGCCTGATGGGGTTGCTGTATTCTTGCTTGGAGCGGCGATCCTGTTGGCTCGTCGGCAACGAGGCCCCTGTTTGACCGACTGACAGTTCGCGGTTGAGCTAACCCCTTAATGAGTCAAGTAATTCGCTTTGCATTTCTCTGGGAATTTGTGCATTGTGCAGAAGGGGTGCACGACACGACCACCGAGCGGGTGGAGTGGGAATTCAGCAGCGCTGGTACGTACCTGTCACTGTTTGCCGTTCCGGGGTTGCGTTATGGCATTGCGATTGACGCCAACGGGGATATCTGGGTGTCGGAGTATTATGCCGACTGCGCGGTGGAATTCAGCCCGATGGGCAGTGACCTGGGCAGTTTCGGCGGCTACGGAACAGGAGACGGACTTTTCAACATCGGCCCCGCGGGGATTTTGATTGAACAGAGGAGCATCCATGTGGATGGGGGGGAGTTGGATGCCCGCGACCAAGAATCTGGCGAAGGCGTCGCACTGCAAAGCGCATCAGTCGCAATGCACATCATTGGCATAAAACAAAAACGACGGTATTCTCTATCGGCATGATACAGCGCCATATTCAAGTGTTGCCCGATCCGGGGGCACTGGCGAGCGAGGCGGCCGAGCGCGTCGCCGCGGCGTCGCGGGCGGCCATCGCGAAAAAGGGCGTCTTCTCCATCGCGCTTTCCGGCGGCAGCACGCCCAAGGCAATGTTCATCCTCATGGCCCAGGAGCCCTACCGGTCGCAAGTCGAATGGGCCAAATGGGATGTCTACTGGGGCGATGAACGCTGCGTGCCGCCGACGCATGCCGATAGTAATTATAAGATGGCCTACGAGGCGCTGCTCTCCAAGGTGCCGATTCCGACCGACAGCATCCATCGCATGAGGGCGGAGATTGACCCAGACGAAGCTGCCAAGGAATACGGCCTGCTTCTGCAGGAAAAGTTCGGCGAAGGCAGCCTTGACCTGGTAATGCTGGGCATGGGACCCGACGGGCATACGCTGTCGCTTTTTCCCGGCACCACGGCCCTGGCGGAGAAGCACCACCGCTGCGTCAGCAATTGGGTCGAGAAATTCAAGACATTTCGCGTGACCATGACCGCGCCGTTCGTCAACAAGGCATCTCAGGTGCTGGTACTACTGGGAGGAGCGGACAAGCGCGACCGGGTGAAGGAAGTGCTGTACGGGCCGTATGAGCCAACGCGGCTGCCGATCCAGTTGATCGACCCCGCGGGCAACGGCGGGGGCGAACTGATCTGGCTGATGGACGCCGCGGCGGCGCCGCCGCCGGGTACAAACGACGCATGGCCTGACAACAGGTAGTGCATGAGGGGTGGTCTCTCCGGCAAGCCCTGGAATAAGGTGAGGTTTCCACAGTGTTGATGCAAGAACCGACGACCCGCGCGTTGTACGACGTGCAATCGCGGGTTTATGACCATACTTTCGGCGCGCTGGTGCAGCGGCGGATTTCCACGGCGATTTCCCACATCAATATCCAGGCCGGCGACAAGGTGCTGGACCTGGGGATCGGCACCGGGGCGGCTTTGCGCTATTACCCCCTGGACCGGGGACGCATATTCGGGATAGACCTCTCGGCGGGAATGCTCGATCTTTGCATCAAGCGCATGGACCGGCTGGAACGGACCAACGCAACGGTGGTGCAGGGAAACGCCCTGCAATTGCCATTCGCGGACAACAGCTTTGACCACGTCTTCATCAGCCACGTGATCAGCGTGGTGAGCGACCCCTGCCAGGTGGTGCGCGAGGCGCAGCGCGTGGCCAAGCCGCAGGCGCGAATTGTGATGTTGAATCACTTTCAATCCAACAACCGGCTCATTGCGATGGTAGAGAAATGGTTGTGCCCGTTGTGCACCAAACTGGGATGGCGGAGCGATCTGGCCCTTGCCGACCTGCTCCGCCGCACCGGCGCGGAGGTGGATTACCGTTTTAAGCTGGAGAACATTGACCTGTGGGAAACGGTGGTCATGAGCAACAATAAATCCATGTTGATCGGCGGGGGAGATACAAGAGGCGGTTATTCGAGGCAAACGGAAGCGATCACCGGCGGTATGGCGGCGTAGGCGGGTGTGCCAAACGCGCGGCGGGAATGGCCCTGGGGATTTTGCCCCCTGACGGAGAATGGTGACTTATGAGTTCTAAACTATCGGTGCTGCGAATTCAGTTGGATTCCAAGGCGAAGGAAAAACTGGATGAACTGTGCCGGCGGCGCGGGATGACGCAGATTCAAATGATGTCGCGCATCGCCAACTGGTTCAGCCAGCAGGATGAGGTTATTCAGACCTCCGTGCTGCACAACCTGCCGGAAGGCGTGCTGGCCGGATTGGCTAAGTCGCGGCTGAAGAAGGCCGCTTCATCGGAAAAACCAGGGGCGTAACGATACGGAGTTTAAAAATATCATGGCAACCCCATCCAATGTGCCCGGTCGCGTCATCATGCGGATTGAAATCTCGCAGCAGGCCAAAACCGGCCTGCATGACGCATGTGACCGGCTGGGAATGACGCACGTGGCGACCACCAGCCGGATCGTCGAATGGTTCTGCGCCCAAAACGACCTCATTCAGGCGGTCGTGCTGGGCCTGTACCCGGAAGACATTCGCTCCGAGATCCCCACCATGATCCTCAAGCGCATGGCAAGCGAAAAGAAGAGCTAACGCCGGGGATCAGCGCCCGCGCAGGATGGTGACATTGGCCGTCATGCGCGGGCGCAGCAGCGATTTGTTCTTGTCGGTTACTTCTATTTTCACCTCGAATGTGACGTCCGGCCCGGTGGCGGCGCCTTCGGCGGCGATGCGGACGACTTTCCCGGTGAAATGCACGCCCGGATAGGCGGTGGCGGCGATCTGCGCATCCTGTCCCACGCGCACTTTGCCCACGTCCTCCTCGCTTACAGCCGCCAATACAAAAATCCGCGACAGGTCGGAGAGAACCATCACGGTTGAGCCGCCGAAGACGACCGTGCCGGGTTCAACGGACAGGCTGGTGACGACGCCGTCGATCGGAGCGCGGACGGTGCAATACGCCAATCGCTGATTGGCCGCGTCAAGCCCGATCTGGTCGGCGCGAAGCTGCGCCTCGGCCAGCTTAACGTCCTGATCCTTGATGCTGAGCATGTACTCCTGGGTCTTGAGTTGCTCAATGGCCACCTTGGCGTTTCCCAGATTGTTCTGCGCCTGCGCTGCGGCATCGACGGCGGTGTCGTAATCTTCCTGGGTATCCAGTTTCATCGAGAGCAGTTCTTTTCGGCGGTTGGCCTTGGCGCGGGCGTCTTGAAATTGGGCCTCGGCGGAAGCGAGATTGTCGTCGGCCATCTCGCGCGACTGAGCCAGTTCCTGCTGGGCGACGACGAGATTCTGCCGGGATTGGTCCAGGCGAAGCTGGGAAATGGCCACCTGTGACGCGGCCTGCTGCAATCCCCGCGAATCGTCGGCCGGGTCAATCTGCATGAGCACATCGCCCTTCTTGACGGCGGCGCTGAGGTCGAATTCTCCGCAGCATTCCTTGGGGCCGATTGCTACGACCTCGCCGGTGGCGCGCGACTTGATCTCCACGTCGAGATTGGAGGCGACTGTTCCCAGGCAGGCAATGCATTGCGGCCCTGATGTGTTTCGCGCGGCGGTTTTCGGCGGCGAGATTTGGCCGGCTGTTGTGGGCTGTGGGGCGGGCCGGTTTACGGGGGCCGCGACCGGGCCGGGCCTTGTGGAGGGCGCGGCGGGGCGATCGATCAATGTGGAATGTAAAGTAGTGTTTGCAACGGCTACCATCGCGAGCGGCTGTTGCAGCGGAACCAATAATCGGCTCGGCCGTTCCCAGAAGACCGTCGCGGCCGCCCCGGCAACCGCGCCGCACAACAATGCGGCCATTGTCCTGACCATGGAACCTCCTTGCCTCAAACAGAATACCCCAGCACATCAACCCATCCCGCCGTGGAAAGTTGCGGAGGATGCGCGAAGATTAATTGTTGATTGCTGAAAGTTGTGCGAGTGTCAGGAGGCCACTCGCGCCGCCGAAGTACGAATACGGAGTAGTCATAATGCTTTATCCCCTGGGAGGCACACGTTATCCTATAGGTCATGGAAGGCGTAACCACGGCCATCGTGGGGTTCTTGCTGGTATGCATTGTCTTCCCAGCGATTGTGAAGAATAAGCCGCAATACTATGCGGCGTTTGCGGCCATTATTTTAGTAATCCTGCTTTCAGGGCTTGAGGCGGTTATTGATACCCGCGGTTTTGAGGCCCTGGCGACGTTTCTGATAGCGGTTTTGCTGGCGGCGGCGCTGGTCCTGCTGGTGTTGTCGGCGGGAGGCCTTACCTGGAAACAATTGGTCGGCGAGGTGAATGAAGCGATTGAAGCGGTGCGGCGAGGCGAGACCAGTGGGCCGTCGAGGCCGCCGGGTTCAACCACGGGAAGCTCGGTCGGCGCTGCGGCGCCCACGCAACCGAAGCCCCCGGGAGCGGTGGGGCCAACGGTTCGGGTGGATGATTCGGATTCCTCGGTCCCGCTGGAATAAGCAAATACGGGAAAAACATATTTGGAACGGCGTCGCGGCCGCCTTAGAATGGCGTTGGGAGTGTAAGGTTGGGAGCTTCGCTCAGAGGCCCAGTGGAGCGAAAGGAGACTGGATGGCGGCGGCGATGTTGGCCACAATCCCCACAGGCCCGTACATCAACGGTTACCTGGTTATTCCGTTTCTGATTATTCTTTTGATCTGGGCCAAGCTGTTGACCTGGATTGACAAGGATGCGCCGGCGTGCCGCCTGCCGCGGCAGATGATGAACGCGGGCATGTGGGGCGGGCTGGTGGCGGGCGTTTTTCTGTTTCTGATGTTGCCGATGGGGGCGGTCGGCGGGTTTTCGATTTTCGTCGGAATTCTGATTGTCGAAATGGGCGTCTATCTTGGACTGCGCCACCAGAAGGTCGGCCTGGGCGATCTGACGGTGCAGTTCAAGGGGATGTTGCAAAGCAAGGGAAAGAAGGAAAAGAAAGAAGCCAAGATCGCCGCGGGACAGATTGTTATCGTCAACAAAGCCGGCGTGCCGATGCCCCAGCCCGATCCGCAGGTTCCCGAGCGGCAGCAGTTTGATGCGGCCCAGTTGGTGTTGCGCGACCCGATGCGGCGCGGCTCCGAGCGGATCGAACTCACAGTGAACAACGATGGGGGCACGGTCACCTATCTCGTGGACGGATTCCAATACGACGGGCCGGCGCTGGACCGCAACGCGGCAGCCGGCGCGATCGGATTCTTCAAGTTCGTGGCGGGTCTGGACGCGACCGAAAAGCGCAAGCCGCAGGTCGGGCCGTTCAAAACAGTTCTCGACAACGTCAAGCGCGAGATGCAGGTCAAGACGCGCGGCTCAAGTTCGACGGAATCCATGACCATCATCAGCGAGCCGAAAAAGCGGCACGGCTTTGCCCTGAGAGCGCTGGGCTTCAGCCCCGAACAGTTGGAGATTGTCAAGTCGACGATCCAGGACGCGCAGGGATTGGTGCTGATCACCACCCCGCCGGGGCATGGGCTGACCGCGCTGGAGTATGCGATTCTGCGCGCTCACGACGCGTTTTTGCAGCACATCCTGACCATTGAGCGCACGCCCGAGCAGGAGATTGAGGGCGTTACGCAAAACACACTGCCGCTTTCAGCAACGCCCCAGGAAGAGGCCAAACAGGTCAACTGGGTGGTAAGCCAGGAGCCTGACGTGGTTTTGATGGCCACGGTGGAGGATTCCAACGCGGCGCGCGACCTGGCCGGATACGCGGAGAATCCCAACAAGCGCGCTTATGTCGGCCTGCGCGCGGGCAGCGCGTTTGAAGCGCTCAAGCAGTGGCGAAAGCTGGTCGGGGACGACAACCTGGCGATCAAGAGCCTTCGCCTGGTGATCGCGGGGCGGACGCTGCGCAAGTTGTGCGAGGCCTGCAAGGTCGGGTACACGCCAGACCCGACATTATTGAAGAAGCTCAATATGGATCCGGGGCGCGTCAACAAGTTGTTCCAGGCGCGCACCTCGCCGCAGCGCGACGCCAAGGGCAACCCGGTTCCGTGCAATTTCTGTAGTGACCTGGCCTTTAAGGGCCGCACCGGTGTGTACGAACTTCTGGTCATCGATGATCAGATGCGCGAGCTGCTCCTGAACAACGCCAGCGACAACGAAATCAAGGCGGCCTTCCGCCACCAGAAGGGGCAGTATCTTCAGGAGATGGCCCTGGACCTGGTGGAAAAGGGAGAGACCAGCGTCAACGAAGTGCAGCGGGTATTGCGATCCGACTCCGGCAGCGGGCCGTCAAAGTCGGCCGATCCGGGCGGAGGACAACCCAAGCCATCAGGCGGTCAGGCCAAGCCGCCCACGGCGACTTCCACCAGACGGCGATAAAACGACGGGCCTGAGATCATCGGCATCGGGTCTAATCTTTTAATGGTTCAGCCATCATGCTTTTTAATCTCATCTTTTTCGTTCTCTTCGCGACCGTGGCCTACTTCCAGTACACCGAAGGGTTGTTCAGCGCCACCCTCACAACCATCGTTTGCATCATCGCCGCCACGCTGGCGATCAGTTACCACGAACTGGTCACGCCGTTTTTGATGAAGCTGCCGGAGCAGGCCGACGCGATTTCCATCGTTGTGTTGTTTGCGGTCGGGTTCCTGATCCTGCGGTTGATATTCGACAAGGTAGTGCCGGGAAATGTTCGATTTCCGCTGCTCATGGACAAGATCGGCGCCGGCGTCATGGGCGTGATCGCGGGCCTTTTCTCCAGCGGCGTCTTCGCGATTGCCGCGCAGACGCTCCCCTTTGGCCCTTCCATCGGCGGTTTTAGCCGCCAGGATTTGCAGGACCGGCCCAATGTCACCGTCCTGGGAGATTCCACCGGCGACAACCGCCCCGTGGATACAGCGGTCGCCGACGAACTGGTCGGCGACAGCCTGGGCGATCCGAATCATCTTGGGCATCTATGGCTCCACCAGGATGACCTGGTGCTGGCGATCACGCGGCAACTCAGCGACGGCGGTCCGCTGTCGAATGATTCACCACTTGAGGCGGCGCATCCAGATTATCTCACGGAACTCTTTGGGCAGAGATTGGGTATTCCGGTGGGAAATAAGCGCGTCGCGGTTTCGACCGGCGGGGCGAGCTTTCATGCCGGAACTGCCTGGATCATCGATAAATCACCGACGGTGATGGACGACGAGCTGGGCGTCGTGCGCGGGGATATGACGCTCCCTGACCTCCATGCCCCAGACACCAAGCTCATCGCGGTTCGCGTGACGTTTGATGGCAGCCCTGACATGACCGACACCGACGCGATGCTGCGGCTTTCGCCGGCCAATGTGCGCCTCAAGGCCGGCAGCCGCGACTATTACCCGGTGGGCACACTCGTCGGCGGCGCACTGCTCCTGGAAAATCGGCCGGATGATCCAATGCTCATCGACCTGCGCAAGGGATCGCAGACCGTGGATTTTGTATTTGAGGTCAACGCCGACGACGACCTGAAGACCTCGACCGACAATAAGGAAAGGAAAATCCAGTTCAAGGACGGATCATTCATCGAGGTGAAGCGCTACTCGCAGGCGGACCTGAGCGGCATGGAATTGAAGCCCTCGGCGCCGGACCATAAGTACGAATCGGCCAGCAACGTGAACTCCAATAACATCCTCGGCGGCGTGCTTCGCAAGCGAACAATCGCGACAAATGCGTTGCAGAAATTGAGCGGATTGCAGGCCCAGCCTTCCAATGCGAAGCCCGCCCGCGGCAACACGAACAACCCTGCCGTGCCCCCGACACCCAGCGGCAAAGAGGACAACGAGTTCCTGCCCCCCACGCCGGGCCAGGGGATGGGATTCTGATTGGATTGTGATTAGTGGGTTGGGATGTTCAGTACGTCCGGCGCGCCTTTGATGCCGCCGATGGGCAGACTCATCTGCGTCCCGCCCCGGTCCACCGTCAGGAGTTTGAATTCCTGATATGCCTGATCGAGCTGGCCTTTGGCTGAGCCGTAATCGCCGACGGCTACGACGTCCAACCCGCCGATTTGAAGCACAACGTCCCCCACTTTGAGTCCGTAGTATTGGTCCATCGGCCCGCCGGCGGTGACGTCGGTGATCCTGATCCCCTTGAACTGGTTTGCGACATCGTATTCTTCGGCCTTATAGGAGGTCATGGCCGCAACGCCATTGGTATCCCGCCCGGAGATCTGTTCGGCCTGGTCCTGCGCCGCCTTCCCCTGCTGGGCCGCGGGGATGTCGAAAGTCTTTACCATCCACATGATGACCGCAATACCGATCAGCAACGAAACAAGGCCGAAAGCCATTCGCATAGGGGACTCCGCGTTAGGGTGCGCAGGCCATTATATCCGCTCGCGCCAAATCCGCAGGACTGTGCACCGCTACTGGGCCGTATCTCGTTCAGCCCGCTCCAGCGCACGGTGAATACGCTGAAACGTCGCGGCGTCCGGCAATGATTTGCCCTTCTCGATTCGGCACAGGGTTTCGGGCCGAATACCGCTGCGGCGGGCCAGTTCGATTTGAGTCAATCCCGCCCGACGGCGGGCAAGGATGAGCTTACGCGCCAGGGACGCCCGTGCATACTCTGCCGCAGGAACATTGCCCTTTCCATCAGGCTGCGGCAATGCCGGACCGGCGCTATCGGCCAACTCGCGGGCCAGTTCACGCATTCGCTCGTACTCGTTTTCAGGAAGCACTACAAATCGCTTGCCATCATTGGCGGAGCAAATCAGCACGTCTGCCGATTCAGTAAGTACATCGCCCTTCTTAACTTCAGTTATCAAATTCGCACCAGACGCGTATGACATTTGTTCCTTTTGAACAACAACATCGGTTGTAACCGTGGCGGCTAACCGCGCGGCTTCTTCACCCCATCAGCCTCGCAATTGCCGCCGGAATATCCTCGCTGCGCATCAGGCTTTCGCCGACCAGGACGGCTTGCACACCCGCGTCGGCGAGCTTCTGAATGTCCTTCTTTTCATGGATGCCGCTTTCGCTGACCAGGACGCGCTGATCGGCAACCAGCTCGGCCATTCGCAACGTGACGCCAAGGTCCGTCTCGAAAGTCCGCAGATCGCGGTTGTTGATCCCCAGCAAGCTGTAGCCGCGCTGGGGCAGGCCGATCACCTGGTCGCGCACGCGGATGAGGTTTTCCAGGTCGTGCACTTCGATCAGGCAGGTCATCTTCAATTCACAGGCGAGAATCTGCAGGTCGATCAATTGCGAAACCGTCAGGCATTCAGCAATCAACAGAATCGCATCAGCGCCATTGGCGCGCGATTCGTAGACCTGATATTCGTCGAGGATAAAATCCTTGCGCAGCACGGGCAGATCAACCGCTTGGCGTACCGCCTGGATGTAAGAGAGATGCCCCTGGAAGAATCGCTCATCGGTCAGGACGCTCAGGGCATCGGCGCCGCCGGCCTGGTAGGCGCGGGCAATGGCCACGGGATCAAAATCCGGCCGGATCAACCCGGCCGACGGACTGGCCTTTTTCACCTCGGCGATCAGGTTCAACGGCTTGCTCGTCTGGCGGGTAACCGCATGGAAGAAATTGCGCGGCCGGCGCGCGGGGTCGCTCGCCGCCGCGGCGGCCTGCTCCTTCATCGCCTCCAGGGGGGTTTCCCGGCGGCGCTGCTCGATTTCCCGGCGTTTGACGGCGACAATGTCGTCAAGAATCGTCTTCATGTGTGCTGATCCGTATGAGTTTCCCTATTCACTCCACTACTCGCAACACTCCTCGCGCGGTTAACATACGTCCGACCAACACTCGTTTCCCGCAAGGCGCATAAAAGCATGACCCTACCATCGGCAGCCATTCTATCGACTGCCCAGCAGTTCAATCCAATGGCTGTGCTGCTGCCGGCGATTCTGATCGCCGTCGGCGCGTCGACAGCGAAGGCGTTAGGTGTGTTTCGCAGGAGAAGTATCGTCGGGCCTCCGCGGCTAGACGCGGACGAGCCGCTGTTCGCATTGGGCAGTGCGATGCTATTAGGGCTCGGTGCATGGCTGATGGGACAGGCGGTGTTCCTTACGCTGCCGGGGACCCGATTGTTTCCCGGCATTTCCGACCCTGAGAATCGCAGGTTGGCCGTGGAGGTAACTGCCGACTTACTTGCCCGTGTGATCGCCGTCAGCGGAATCCTTGCGATGACTGGATTGCTACTGCGCCAGCCGCGCCGCTTAGGCATGACACCGGGAAACGTACTGCCGGGCCTAGGACGCGGAATGCTTGGATCGCTGTTCGTCCTCCCCGTGATGATGCTCAGCCTGATGGCCCTGGACGGTCTGATGGCGCTATTTCATCACGAGCAGCCGTACGTTCACGACCTGCTCAAATTACTGGGCAGTGTCGGCGATTTCCGGCTGCACGTCGTTCTGTTTCTGTCGATCATTGTTGCGGCGCCGATTTCCGAAGAACTGTTCTTTCGCGGTTGCTTGCAGACTCTTCTCACAACTCAATTCGCCCGCCGCCCCCGGCGCGGCCCATCCCGTGCAAGAGCACACTGGAGGACCGCAATCATCGTCGGCCTGCTCTTCCTCGGAATGAGTCCCCTCTGGGTAGTCAAATTGGCCCGCGGCCCTCGCGGTCTTTCGCCCCTCGCAGCCCGCTGGACATCCGTAATCATCGTCAGCCTGCTGTTCGCGTCGGTGCATCCCCTCTGGTCCGCGCCGGCGATATTCGTGCTGGCACTTTGCCTGGGGTATGCCTATGAGCGCACAGGCAACCTCTGGGTACCCATTGCCATCCACGCCCTGTTCAACACGGCTGAAGTAACCATCTACTTAATGCAGACAAAATAGGCCTGGCTCCTGAAACCCCGCCTTCGAAATCACGGAATCAGCGACTTCCCACTCATTTCCGCCGGTTGCGGCAGCCCCATCATGCGCAGCGCCGTCGGCGCCACGTCGGCCAACCTGCCGCCCGTGTGGAGCGTCTTGCCGACAAAGCGGTCGTCAACGGCGATAATCTCCACGTCATACGTCGTATGCGATGTATGTGGGCACCCCGAGCCGGGGTCGATCATCTGCTCGCAGTTGCCGTGATCGGCCAGCACCAGAACCGCCCCGCCTTGCGCCTGTGCGGCATCGACGACTCTGCCCACGCATTCATCGGTCACCTCCACCGCCTTGATGGCCGCCTGGAGCACGCCGGTATGGCCGACCATGTCGCAATTGGCGAAGTTCACCACGACCAGATCGTAGACGCCGGAATTAATGCGCTTCACGGTTTCGTCGCAAATCCCGTAGGCGCTCATCTCCGGCTTCTGGTCATAGGTCGAGACTTCCTTGGCCGAGGGAATGATCTGCCGATCCTCCCCGGGAAACGGCTGGTCGCGGTAGTCGTTGAAGAAGAACGTGACGTGCGGGAATTTTTCCGTCTCGGCGCAGCGGAATTGCTTCAGGCCCAGGTCGGAAATGTACTCGCCCAGGATGCTGTTCATCTTCGGCGGCTTAGGGTACGCGACATGCACGGGAAGCCCTTCCTCGTAGGCGGTCAGTGTGCAGTAAAACACATCGAGCTTCTTGCCGCGGTCGAATCCCTTGAAATCGGGAAGTGTGAACGCCTTGGTGATCTCGCGCGGGCGGTCGCCGCGGTAGTTGTAGAAGATAATCGAGTCGCCGTCCTTCACCGTCGCGCGGGGCGTGACGCCGTCATCGCAGATGATCGACGGGTCCACAAATTCGTCGCCCGACATGTTCGGCTCGGTGGGATGATCGTAATAATCCTGAATTGCCTCGGCCGCGGAGCGGAATTTTTTTCCCTCGCCAAACGCGATGGCCCGATAAGCTTTTTCCACGCGCGCCCAGCGATTGTCGCGGTCCATCGCCCAGTAGCGGCCGTTGATGGTGGCGACTTTTCCGACGCCCATTTCCGCCATCTTGGCTTCGATCTGTTTGAGGTAGCCCAAACCCGAATTAGGCGGCGTATCGCGGCCGTCCGTGAAGGCGTGGAGAAAAATATTTTTTGCGCCTTTTCGCTTGCACAATTCCAGGCAGCCAAAGAGATGCTCCAGCAGTCCGTGCACGCCCGCGTCGGAGACAATTCCAAAGAGATGAATCGCGCCGCCGCGCTTGAGCGCGCTGTCGATTGCCTCGTTCACCGCCGGGTTGGAAAAGAACTCGCCATTGCGAATTTGCTTGGTAATTCGCACGGATTCCTGGTCCACAATGCGGCCGGCGCCGATGTTCTGGTGACCCACTTCACTGTTGCCCATCGTCCCTTCGGGCAGGCCGACGTCAAAGCCGCTGGTGTGAATGAGGGTCGTCGGATAGCGCGCCATCAGGCGGTCGGCGACGGGGTGTTTGGCGAGGTAAACGGCGTTGGCTTTGTTCCATTCCGGAAAAGGATTTTTACCCCAACCATCCCGGATGACGATAACCATAGGTCGGACATCTAAACGAGCCATGAGTTCCTTTCGCAAAACTTCCTTTACAGCTTATCCGAAACCCGATCATTTTTCGCGCCGCCGCGCGTTGAGGAATGGTCCGCGCAAGTTGCGCGGTGCGTGCGGCGTCCGTGAAAAATCAAACATTATCGGCCGGGAAAACATTGACTCAATTTTTCTCCGGTCTTAGAGTGTGTCATCAGAAAGGAGGTAACAGCGCCATGGCAGTAAAGAAAGCTAAGAAAGCGGCCGTCAAGAAGACGACCAAGAAGACGACCAAGAAGAAGTAACGTCGGCGGCGCCTAAACGGCGCAAGCGCGTTTCATCCGGACGCGTGGCTCCAATCGACTTCACCGTCTTGGCTCGTCCGGAACCTTCAGGTCAAGTTTCCAGATCGTTACCCTTAATTTCGTCCACGGCCTTTGGCTCCAACATTAGGCCTGGAACACCGAAGAGAGCGTCCCTGCCACGGCGACGCTTTCTTCGTTTTTATAGATGGATACAATTAACCTCGTGCAAAACCCAGTGCGGAACCCCGTGCAGACTCCCGTCCAGAACCCCCCTTCCAATCCAATCGGCACGCTGTTGCCGGCGCTCTCGCTGTGCCAGCGCGAACTGGTTCGTTTCGTCCGTCAGCGCAATCGCATCGTCGGCGCGCTGGCCACGCCGATCGTCTTTTGGCTGCTGATCGGCCTGGGAATGGGCCACAGTTTCAACGCCGGCGCCGGACCCGACGGCACCGACTACATGCGCTATTTCTTCCCCGGCACGGTCATCATGATCCTCCTCTTCACCGCGATCTTCTCGACGATTTCCATCATCGAAGACCGCCGCGAGGGATTTTTGCAATCCGTACTCGTCGCCCCCGTTTCGCGGATGGCCATCGTCCTTGGCAAAGTCCTCGGCGGGACGCTGCTGGCGTTCGGCCAGGGATTGCTGTTCCTGCTCCTCGCCCCCTTGATCGGCGTATCCCTCGACTTGCCGTCTTTCCTCCTCGCCTGCGGATTTCTATTCGTTGTCTCCTTCGCGCTGACTGGCCTGGGCTTTTGCATCGCCTGGCGGATGAGCTCGACGCAGGGCTTCCACGCCATCATGAACCTCTTCCTCATGCCCATGTGGTTTTTATCGGGAGCGCTTTTCCCGGCCAGGGGGGCCATGCGATGGGTTATGGGGCTTAATCCCCTGACCTACGGCCTGGCCGGTTTGCGGCGGGCGCTTTATTTCAGTAGCTTGGATCATGCGTCGGCCGCTGCACTCCTGCCGGGATGGGCCGCTTGCATCGGCGTGACGCTTTTGTTCGCCGTCGTGATGTTCGCATTGGCCAGCCTCATGGCCCGCGGCACGGTCGCGGCTGATTTGCAATAAACGTTGCTTCTGGATGGAACCAGTTTTGGAAGGAAGAGTCTCTTAGCATGAGCCCGCCTGTCAAAGTTCTGACGATTCTGCTTTGGGTCGTCGCCGTCACCGGAATGGTTTCGGTGGTCGCCGTGCAACTCTGGTCCCGCGACCGGCAAGCGCAGGCGGATGAGCAATCCCTCGGCGAACCGATCGTCGCCCCCGACTTTGCCCTGACCGATCAGCTTGGCCGCCAGGTCACCACGCAGGACCTGCGCGGCCACGCCTGGATTGCCGATTTTATTTTCACCGAGTGCGCCTCTGCCTGCCCGATCATGAGCCACAACCTCGCGTCACTGCAAACTCGGATCCCCACCGACGTGAAATTCATCTCCTTCTCGGTTGATCCCGAACACGATACGCCGCCGGTGCTGCTGGCCTACGCCAAACAATACGGCGCTGACAACGACCGGTGGCGCTTCCTGACCGGCAACAAGGACACGGTCATGGATGCAGTACATGGCATGAAAGTCTCCATCGTTCCCGCCACGCAAAGCAGCCAGATCGAACATGACGTGCATTTCCTGTTGATGGATTCCTCGTGCCGCCTGCACGGCGTTTACGACAGCCGCATCCAGGGCGAATTGGACAGGCTCGTCGCCGATTCCACGGCCCTTGCGGCCCAAGAGAGCAAGCCGTGACTTACGGCCTGGTGGAAGTAAATGCCACACTCAACGCGACCAGCGCCATCCTGCTGGCCACCGCCTTCCTGTGCATCAAATATGGCAAGTGGAAAGCCCACGGCTGGCTGATGGTGTCGGCCACGGTGGTCTCGGCCGTCTTCCTCGCCTGCTATCTCACCTACCACTACCAGAACGGCGAAAAATCCACGCGCCTCCACTCCGGCGATTGGCTGCGCACGCTGTACCTGCTGGTTCTGCTGCCGCATCTCGTGCTGGCGGTGGGAATGCTGCCGATGATCTACCTGACCCTCACGCGAGCCTACAACCGCCAATGGCCCAAGCATAAACGCATCGCACTGCCGACGTTTTGGATATGGCTGTACGTGAGCTTCAGCGGGGTGGTGGTGTATTTCATGCTGTACCACACGCGATTGGCGACGTGAGGGGGCGGACAGCCAATCTTTGCCAAATCTTGGCCGATGCACTAAAATACTGGCATGGCCGCCGAACCCTCTGCAATCACCATGAACGTGTCCCTGCCCCTGCCGCTTAAACTGTACGTGGACGGCAAGGTCTCCTCGGGCATCTACGGCTCGGCCAGTGAGTTCGTGCGCGAGGCCATCCGCGAGAAGTTCCAACGCGATCAGGACCGCCAGGAAGGCAAAGCCGAACTGACCGCTAAGCTGCTGGACGGACTGAGCAGCGGCGAGCCGATCCCGCTTACGGAAGCTTATTTCAAAGGAAAGAAGAAGGCTCTCGCTCCCAAAATCGGCCGGATGAATAAGCGATCATGAAATATGCCGTGCGGATACGGCCCGCGGCGGACGCCGATGTGGACGGTGCCGCTGTCTTCATCGCGCGGGACAACATTGGGGCCGCATTGCGTTTCTATGATGCGGTAGAACGTACCCTTCGCCAGATTCGGGAACACCCCAATCGCTGGCCGCGGTATGAGCTTGACCACCCGCGGCTTGCCGGGCTGCGTAAACGTTCTGTGGTTGGCTTCAAAAGTTACTTGGTCTTTTATCTGATTGAGGAGGAGGGGATCATCGATGTCATCCGCGTACTGCACGGCGCGCGGGACATTTCGGCTGTGCTCGGTGATGACTCAATCGACCCGTGAGGAATCAGACCAATGCTCACCCTTCACCGCCCCGGCGCATGCAAATACTTCCCCGCAAACGTCAAAAACGCCTTCCAATCCGTCGGGCTCGCCATATGCCCGCCGGCGTGATAATTGAAGCCCAAATCCCCCGTGATAAGCGGATGGTCCAGCTCCGGCACCTCCGTCGTGCCGATATCCGCTTTGCCCAGCAACCGGTAAACCGGTCCGGCGGCCACCTCGGCGAGGAATTCGCCCCTGGGGTCGGACCATTGGTCGGTGCTGCCGCCGCCGATGAAGACGGGGTGCGGGGCGTTGAGGGCGATCAGCATATGTGCGTCCACGGGCATGTCATTCCAGTGGCCTGGATACTTTTGAAAGTTGCCGGCAAATTGCCAGGGGAAATTCTGGGCCATGTCGTCGATGGTCTCGCCATAATCGCGCCGCGACAGGCTCGATCCCATCTCCCCGCCGCAGCTTGAGAAGACGACGGCCACGCGCGGGTCCTGTGCCCCGGCCCACAGGACCGTCTTGCCCAGGCGCGAGTGGCCCATGATGGCGATCTGCTTCGGATCAATCGCCGCGTCGGTTTGCAGGTAGTCGATCACGCGGCTCATCCCCCACGCCCAGGCGGAGATCGTGCCCCATTCATCCGCCGCCGGCGCGGTCTGTCCCGGGGCGAGCGTGAGGCCGATGGTCCCGGACGTGAACGTGTTGATGGCGTCGGGCTGGATGTCGGTGTAGGTGATCGTCGCGTAGGCCCACCCGCGGGCGATGATGTCGGCGATGGGGTCGCCGCCGGGGATTGGGCCGCGAGCGGCGCCGCGACCGCCGGCGACTAATCCGCGGGTTGGAAGCGTAGCGGCGCCGGCGCGAGTGTGTGCGCGAGTTCCGCGCGGGGCGGCGAATCCGAAGTTGATGCAGAAAATCACCGGCACCGGCCCGGCCGCATTCACCGGCGTATCCAGCGTGAGGTTAATATTGGGACCATTGGGCGAATCGCCGATGTGGCCGACTATGTGCTTGGTGAGGGCAGCGCCGTTGAGCGCCGCCGCGCCGCTGGAGGCAACCGTCCAGGTCACCTTGGGCGCGTTATCCGGAACGCGGCCGTAAATTTCCGTCTCGTAAAAATGCAGAATTTCCGGGCGGCGCTGATTAAACCAGGTATCGGCATCCTTCACCGGCTGACCATTCGCCAGCACGAGCGGATCGGGCAGGGTGTAGTTGCCGACCTTGGATTCATCGTAGTTGGAAACATGCCCCGTGCGCGCGGCCACGCGAATGGCGTTGCCGTTCGCGTCGGTGCGATTGACCGGCCGCGTCGCGGGGCGATTGGTCTGGCTCCAGGCGCAAGTTGCGGAACTCGAAGTTATCAATACTACCACGAAAAAGCGGAGGGTTGATGTGCGGGTCATGTGAAAGAAAATAGGTCTTAAGCGGCGGACTGTAAAGGCGACGCGACGTCGCTTTTGGTCCCCTCTCAGGGCAATCGCGTTTGACCGCGTCCCTCTGGTCCCCTCTCCATGTACTCAGGGAGAGGGATAGGGTGAGGGTCGTTTTTGACTGGCCAATGACATTCGAA
>JBEKYH010000028.1:0-19887 GCA_049511115.1 Tepidisphaeraceae bacterium
ATTGCTGCTGGCTGACTTTAATTCATTGATCCAATCAAATATCCGCAAATCCGTAGTCCTGGCCTGCGTGATCATCGAGTCGGCGTATTTGTCAACATCCACGTCATCTGAAAATCGCCGCTTAAGGCGTGCCAGTTCACCTTCAAATCTGGCCTCTTGAATCGTCAGCAGATTCTCCGCCATTTCCGTCGTTGTTGGGCGAATATAGATGTAATTCTTTGCGTCAGAAGGATGCTTCGCGCGGAACTGCCCAATGGCACTGGCTTCACTATCAATCTGACCTGCGGAACTCGGGCGGTCCAGTTGGGTACATCCATGGCACATCAACAGATTTACAAATACAAGTAAAAAAGGAAATTTCCGCGTGTTCTATTGTCCTGTTTGTGCATCACAACGCCGCCGACGGTCCCAGTATAAACATAAGCCACAGTTACTTCCGCATCAGCATTGAGCTCTTGAACCTCTTGAACCCTTAAACCCTGTCGCCCCCGGCGACGGCTCTTCGCCCAAAGCAGCAATTATAAATTTCCAACCATTTTCCTAACCAAAACCGACGCTAAAGTGTCTACTCCCATGGAGCCGGACGCGACTGAATCCAGTTATCGGGCTGCACAGGCCAAGAAGATGGAGCGTTTGGACGCAAGCGCCCCCAAATCTGAGGCCCAGCAGCCGAGCGATGGCGCACTGGTCCGGCGCGCCCAGCGCGGCGAACGGCAGGCGTATGACCTGCTCATCCGCCGCTATCAGCGGCAGGCCGTGAGCGTCTCCTACCGCCTGCTGGACAATATGCAGGATGCATTGGAAATAACGCAAGATGCTTTTTTGAAAGGATTTACGAGCCTTTCAGGTTTGCAGAATCCCGACGCCTTCGCCGGCTGGCTGATGCGGATTGTGTCCAATTTGTCGCTGAATTACCGGAGGGCACGAAAAAGCCGCGGCGCGCTGCCCTTGGAAGACCTTCTGGTTGGCTCCGAAGGCGAGGGCCAGGCCGGCGGCGATTGGGCCGATTCCGGCGGCAACCCGCGGCATAACGCTGAGGGGCATGAATTGGGTCAGGGCTTGAAGGAGGCGTTGGCCCAGCTTCCGGAGAAGCAGCGGATGGCCATCGTGCTGTTTACGATTGAGGAGCTGCCCCAGAAGCAGGTGGCCGAGGCGATGGAATGCAGCGTCGAGGCGGTAAAATGGCATGTGTTCCAGGCCCGAAAGAAATTGCGGGAGCTTTTGAAGGAACATTTGGAAGAATAGAGCCAAAATCACGGGCATTTGCCCCCGGGCAAGGGAGATTGGTATATCTTAAGAAGCAGCCATGGACGACAGCTTTGAATTCTCTTTGACGCAATACCTCGACGGCTCGCTCCCCGACGATGGGCGGGCGGCCATCGAAGAGCGTCTGCGCGCTGATCCGATGGCGCGGGCCATGCTGGAAGAGCATCGCAAGCTGGCCAACGCGCTGCGGGCATCGGCGATGCCGCAGGTCCATTGGGATCGGCTCGCCGAATGCATCAGTGGAGCGGTCGAAGACGAAGCCCAGCGGCAGCGCTATTCCATTTCCCGCTATCGCGGCCCAATGCGCTGGGCGATGGCCGCGTCAGTGCTGCTGGCCATCGGAATCATCAGCCTCTGGTCGCGCGGGCCGCAAGTTCCGGCTCCGGTCCAGACGGCGTCAGTTTTGGATGTAACCGGCCCGCAGGCCGAAGTCGCGACCGGTGAGCCTCAGGCGGATGTGTCGGTGGGCCAACCCCAGGAAGCCGATGCCGCGTCAGCTTACACAACCGACAGCATCGTCGTGCAGCGGCCGACGATCGCCCTGGATGGATTCCCGTCCGTTGGGCATTTGCAATAGAACTTCTTCGCCAGCCTATTGGGATTCAAAAAAGAAGAATGAACGCCGAGACACAGAGACGCCGAGAAGACAAATGCGGAAGCTGATTTCGGAAACTTCCTCGCATTTTTCTTCTCGGCGTCTCGGCGTCTCGGCGTTCATTCTCTTTGTACTCGTGATCGGGCCGCTTGGAACTCAAGCAGCCGATTCTTCCGATCCGGTCTCCAGTTCCGCTCTCATCAACCAGGCTCTGGACAGCCAGGTCGGTGAACTCAATGTTCAAGGTGGCCTGATCGATGTGATGAAGAGCATGGAGGCCCAGACCGGCGTGCGTCTGGAAGCGGCGCCGGCGGTGTGGGATGCGCTGCCGTGGGGGCAGGACACCACCGTCACGGTGCACGCGAAAAACATAACCGCGCGGCAGGCGCTGGACTTGATTGTCCGCCGCCTTGGCTTGACGTACCGGCTGGGGCAGGAGGCCGTCGTGCTCGAGCCGCTGCCGGCGCTGGCGCGCATGGGACGGCGGGCCACGCTGCAGGAGGTGCATGCCCTGGATACGCTTGCGGGAACGCCATTGGGATTCGACGGCGATGACTGCACAGTTTCGCAGGTGTTAGCCGCGGTCGACGCTAAGCTGAAGAGTACGTCGCCTTCGGTTTCCGTGCAGACGCGCCCGTCGGCCGACGATCAACTCGATACGAAGATTCACCTGGCCCGCAACCTGACTCTCCTGCAGGCGATGGAGGAGATCGCCGATCAGACCGGCGCGACGTGGTATCCCTGGGGCGACCGTCTCGTGGTAGTGGGAAAACTCGAAGCCACGCGCACGCTGCTGACCAAGCGGCTTTCGCGGCGATTTACTGACGCGCCGCTACCGCAGGTTTTGGAAGAGCTTTCCGAATTCAGCGGCGTGGAGTTTCATTACGCCCCCGGCGTGATGCAACAGGTGCCGGCGAAATATCAGAGCGTGACCCTGTCGCTGCAAGACGCGATGGTGGAGCAGATTCTGGAGACGATTTCCGGGGCGACCGGGTTGAAGTTTGAAGCGACGGCGGATGGGGTGAATGTGACGTACGCCGGGCCAAAATAGGACACGCTAAGGGCGCAAATAAATGACTAGCCCGCGCTCCGGATTTTGGTAATATGCAATAGTTCACGACGATTGTGGCAAGCGCGGTAAACGAGGAACTCCTACAAACCTTTTCTCGCAGACTCTGGGCGGTCGACGGAGGATGCAACGCGGCTAAAGCGTCAATCACACGGGCGGACGTGGCGTGTCGAGTCGTTGGAGCAGCGCCTGCTCCTCAGCACTGTGCCCGGGCCGCTTTTCGTAGGCAGTTCAGGCCTCGATTCTGTTGGCGAATACACCATTGCCGGTGCGGCAATAAATCCGTCGCTCGTCTCCGGATTCCCAGGACCGCCGGGTGGAGCTGCGGTGGCCGGATCGGATCTCTTTGTCGTGAACTCCGGAGATCCTCCGACCGCTGACGGCAAAATTAGCGAGTACACACTCTCGGGCGTTCCGGTGGCCACCGTCGCATTCGGATTGAAACAACCGTATGCCGTGGCGTTATCGGGGTCGGATTTGTTTTTCACCTACGACGGCGGCGCTGAATATGCCGGCACGATTGGCGAGTATACGACCTCCGGCGTCAAAGTGAACGCCTCACTGATTTCCGGTTTGGACGGTCCATTCGCGCTGGCCGTGTCCGGATCGGACCTGTTTGTGGCCAGCGACGCTTCTCCGTTCCTAGCGATGATCGGCGAATACACAACCTCCGGCGCGACGATCAATTCGTCGCTGATATCGGGAGTGCCTGACATGGCTGCCATCGCGGTCTCCGGATCTGACCTGTTTGTCGCGAGCCAAAGCGGCATTGCCGAATACACGACCTCGGGAGCGACAGTCAACGCGTCGCTGGTGCCGGGAGTGGTACTTCCAACCGCCATCTCCGTGGCCGGACCGGATTTGTTTATCGCGTCCGGCGCTTCCAACGGCAGGGTTGGCGAATACACGACTTCCGGTGCGACGGTAAACGCCTCACTCATTTCAGGCTTGTATGGACTAACCCAGATTTGCGTTGACCAATCTCAGGTGGTCGGAACGCCAACGCAATTGGCCTTTGGCCAGCAGCCCGGCAATATTATCGCGGGAAAGCCCTTTAGCCCGGCGGTAACCGTCGTGGTGGAAGATAGGGACGGCGAAGTTGTCTCGACCGACGATTCGACGATTACCCTTTCCATCGCCAGCGGGCCGTCGGGTTTGTTGGGGGGAACGATCACGGCCCCGGCCGTGGACGGTGTGGCGACGTTCAGCGGCCTTTCGCCGCTCACTGTCGCCGGCACATATAAGCTGGGAGCCAGCGATGGCGCTCTGAGCGGCGTGTCCGGGAGTTTCACCGTTGATTCGGCGGCTCCGGCGGATCTGGCGTTCTTTCAAAATCCAACGCCGATCGTCGCAGGCGAGACGATTACGCCGGCGATTTCCGTTTCCCTCACAGACGCGTTCGGCAACCGTCTGAACGGATTGAAGGTCAAGCTCGCGATCGCCAGCGGTCCCGCCGGCGCGCGTCTCGAAGGAACGCTGAACGTCGCCAGCGATGATGGCCTCGCCGTTTTCAGTGACATCTCGCTGACCCAGGCGGGACTCTACACGCTCAAGGCGACCCGCGGATCGGCGCCGCCTGCGGTCTCAATGTCGTTTTTAGTCATCCCCGCGGCGGCGGCACAACTGACGTTTGTGCAGCAGCCTACCGACGTCACGGCAGGCGAGGGGATCAATCCGGCCGTCGTCGTCGAGTACGAAGATCAGTTCGGCAATCTCGACACCGATCAGAACGGCACGATTACCGTTTCCATCAAGACCGGCCCGGCCGGCGCGGTTTTGAGCGGCATGACAACCATGGCGACGGTGAATGGCGCAGCCACTTTCCCGGGCTTGTCGCTGATCCAAGCCGGTGCATTCAAACTAGCCGCCAGCGACGGCGCGCTGAACGGCAAATCTGCCAAATTCAGCGTAATTGCCGCAGCTCCGGCGGGCATGGACTTTGTTCAAGAACCGAGTCCGGTCGTCGCGGGCCAAGATATTAAACCGGCCATCTCCGTCGCGGTTGCCGACGCCTTCGGCAATCCCGTCACCGGCGCCAACGTCCGCCTCTCTATCGCCAGCGGTCCGGCTGGTGCGATTCTCGCCGGCACACTGCACGCCCTCACTCAAAACGGCGTGGCGACATTCAGCGACATCTCCCTGGCGCAGGCAGGCACGTACAAGCTGGACGCGCGGCGCGGCTCGCTGGCGCTGGCAACGTCGAGCGCATTTTCAGTTAACCCCGGAGCGGCAACACAACTTGGCTTCGTTGTGGAACCCGCCTCATCGGTCGCTGGATTGCCACTGGCGCCGCCCGTGGAAGTAGATGTGGAAGATTCGTTTGGCAATCTCGTCACTGGTGATAACTCGGACATTACGTTGGCCATACGGCGCGGGCCGGCCGGCACGGTGCTGGGCGGCACACTGATGGTGGCCGCGATCGGCGGCGAAGCGACGTTCAGCGATCTGGTCCTGGACGCCGCGGGATCGTACAAGTTGGTCGCCGGCGACGGCACCCTGGCGCCGGCCAAGTCGGCGCAATTCACGGTTAGCCAGGGGAGTTAGTGACGCGCAATGAATGCGCCGCCAACGCCCATTTGAGTGCCGTTAGGGTTTCTGCAATTCCTTTCCCGCGCGTCTCTGGACAAACTCGCCCTGTGCACCCTAGGATATTCGAAAAATCGACAACCAATTCTTGGGCAATTGGGAAATGGGAAGAACCGTGCTTTGGAAAATAGCTTACGTCACCTACCGGTTGTGGCCGCTTTGGCTTTTCGTTGTATGCACGGCATACATTCAGTTACGCGGCAAAGTGAAGCTGAAGCTCAAGCGTCAATTGACGGATCATTCGACCTTCACATCACCGTATAATTGCCTCTGCTATCTGTTTTCGGCCGTGCCCACAACGCCGGTGCAGGAGCTGGAGCGATTTCCCGACCTCGCTCCGCTGCAGGCCAACTGGATGACCATCCGCGATGAAGCCCTGCGCCTCTACGAGGAAGGCCACATCAAGAAATCCGAAAGTTTCAACGATCTGGCCTTCAACACGTTCTTCAAACGCGGCTGGAAGCGGTTTTACCTCAAATGGTACGGCGACTTCATGCCGTCGGCGAAGGAGCTGTGCCCCAAGACGGTGGAAATGGTGCAGTCGATTCCCAGCGTGAACGCGGCGCTGTTCGCGCTGCTGCCCGGCCACAGCAAGCTGGGCGCGCATCGCGATCCGTTCGCGGGAAGCCTGCGTTATCACCTGGGCCTTAAGACGCCCAATTCCGATCAATGCCGGATTTATATCGACGGCGACCCCTACGCGTGGCGCGATGGACAGGCGATCCTCTTCGACGAAACGTACATTCACAGTGTCAACAACGACACCGACGACGTGCGCATTATTCTATTCTGCGACGTGACCCGGCCCCTCCGCACCGGCGTGGTGCGAGCCATCAACAATTTCATGATCCGCTACGTGGTGAAATTGACGGAGACGCAAAACGCCGCCGGCGAGCATGTCGGCCTGCTCAATCATGTGTCGCGTTATATCTACGCGCTTCGCGAAAGTGCGGAGCGCCGCAAGAAAGCCGCCAAGGCAGCGGCGAAATAGGCTCCGTTCATTTCCCGCTGGCGCCCGATTCAAAATCCTGTATAGCCGCCAGCGCGTCAGCCGGCGTTTCCGCCTCGGTAAGCGCCCGCCGCAGTTCGCGGTTTTGCAGGGCGCGGCCGACCTTGGCGAGCAATTGCAGATGCACATTGGCCCCGCTGGCGGGAGAGAGAAGCAGGAAGACCGCCTCCACGGGTTTGTCGGTCGGAGCATCCAGCAGCCCCGCGTGCATCAGGCCCAGGGCCACCTGCGGGGACATCAGTTCTTCCAGGCGGGCGTGCGGCAGAGCGACGCCTTCATTGAGGAAAGTGGACCCCATCTGCTCGCGTTCGGCCAGCTTTTGAATCACCGAATCGACATTCAAATTGGTGGTTGTTTTGGCGATGGCCTGCACGAGCTTGCGGCGCACGTCGTCCTTGGCCACCGGATCGTTCCACACAATGATGCGGCCCTCGTTGAGCAGGCGGCTGAGCGTCCCGCCGACCGGCGCGCCGGGCGCGCCTTCGGTGACAACGCGCTCCTGGCTTTCGGCGTCCACGACTATCACGGTAACGCCGCGCGAGCGCTGAATCAGTTGTTCGGCGACGCTTTTTTCGCCCCTGAGGCGCTTCCATAACGAGATCGGGCGCGGCCGACCGATGACGACCTGACCGACGCGGTATTCCCCGGCGAAACGCAGAATCGTGTCGGCGACATCCTGGCCCTTAAAAGTGAACACCATGGCGCCGAGCTGATTGGCCAGCGTCAACGTATCCGACAGAAGCCGCTGCGTGGTGGCGTCGATGACGGTCGGTTCTTCCGACGGCGTCTGCACGTAGACGGCATACCAGTTGCGATTGAGCC
Source organism: Tepidisphaeraceae bacterium (assembly GCA_049511115.1). Classification (GTDB taxonomy): domain Bacteria; phylum Planctomycetota; class Phycisphaerae; order Tepidisphaerales; family Tepidisphaeraceae; genus JBEKYH01. Next base: position 7,348 of record JBEKYH010000028.1, read on the forward strand.
GCCCGGCCAGACGCGAGGCGAAACGCAGGAGCCGCGCACTGTTGGGCCCGCGTGACGAGAGGCAGACCATGATCTGATCGGGCGCGCTCTCCACGGGCGGCGCGCCGATTCCTGCCTGCGGCGGCGTGGTTTCGCGGCGCTTAAAGTCGATCTGCGACGCCAGCTCGCGCAGGGCCAATTCGCGCAGATGTTCCAGATTGGAATTCGTGAAGAAATTCTCCAGCGATGATTGCACGCGCTCGGCGGGATAGATTTTCCCGTCTTTCAGCCGCTTTTGCAGGTCCTCGGCCGCGAGGTCAATGTTGACGATCTGGTCGGCTTCGGCCAGCACGGAATCGGGCAATCGCTCCCGGACGGTGACGCCGATCAAGCGCTCGACGGTATTGTAAAGGCTCTCCAGGTGCTGAACATTCAAAGCGCTGATGACATGGATCCCCGCCGCGAGAATGTCCTGCACATCCTGGTATCGCTTGGCGTTGCGGCTGCCGGGGATGTTAGTATGGGCCAGCTCATCCACAACCACCACCTGCGGCCGGCGCGCGATGATGGCGTCAACGTCCATCTCCTCGACCACGATGCCGCGATATTCGACGCGGCGGCGGGGAACGAGTTCCAGATCTTCCACGAGCTTTGCCGTTTCGGCGCGGCCGTGTGTTTCAACCAGGCCGATGACCACGTCAATCCCCTCTTTTTTCAGGCGGTGCGCCTCCTGGAGCATCTGATAGGTTTTTCCGACGCCCGGGCCATAGCCGAGGTAAACCTTCAGCCGGCCGCGCTGCGAGCGGCGGATGAGTTGCAAAAAAGCTTGTGCGCGGTCTTCAGCCATTGAAATGCCTCAATCAGACGCCCGGTGGAGTCGCCCCGATCCAACGCCCCTTTTCTTCCACCATCGCTTGAAGGCGACGATTGACCAGATGGCTTCGACAATCCCAAAGGGCCACGCGCCCTGGAGGAAGCCGTAAGCCGATCCCATCATACACGCGAAGGCAAACGCCAGCACACAGTAAGCTGAGCGCGCCTCCAGCGCATAGAAGAGGAGCATCAAGCTGACGGCGAGAAGTCCAAACGCCGTCAGCGCGTCGATATGGAGGATAAGTGTTACGGCTCTTAAAAGCATGAGCGAGTCATAAGACGACGCCGCGGGGCCGGCGTGTGGCGCGCTCGGTCCCGCGGTCAATCGCTAGAAGGCAGAGAACCATTATGGGGTTGGCTGTGTTGCCGGTTGCGTCGCCGGCGTGGCCGCTGGAGCGGCCGGCGGCGCCGGCGGCATGGGAAACTTATTATCCAACGCAATATTGAGCCGCAGAACATTCACGCCGGGATCGCCCAGAAAGCCCAGATCGCGCCCGTCGGTGTACTGGTCAATGAGTGCCTTGACCTGATCGACAGTGGCCTTGCGAGCCGCCGCCACGCGGGCCGCCTGGAGCTGCGCATTGGCCGGGCTGATGTGCGGATCGAGACCGGAGCCCGACGCCGTCACCGCGTCGCCGGGGATGAGCGAGGCGAAATCAGCGGCGATTACTCCGGTGGTCGCCGTGTTATGCGGGAAGGCATCGACGAGGGCGATATCGTTCCAACTCCCATCGGCGTTCTCGTACTTCTTCAAATCCGCCGCGCTTAACTTCGTCTTACTGCCATCGGCGTTCACGTTATATAAAGTGAATGCGATGTTGTTATCGGTGGCGTAATGGATCGTCCGCAGACGAACGCCATCAAATGCCAGCGATTCCGGCTTGGTCGTCGGCTGCGTGGTGGCGGCGATGGTAGCGCCATTGATCAGCTCGTCGCTCAGCGGGCCGTAGTTCGTAGCGCCGGATGAGGTCGGATCATAACCGCCGGTGGATGAATAACTGGCGCCGGCCGAGTTATTGGCGGCGCTGGGGCGCGGATGAAAGTATTGCGGAGCCGTGAAAATCTGGCCAATCAGCGCCGAGCCCACGGCCTTCTTGTCATCCGTCGTATAGGAACCGTCCTTGGCCAGGAGCGATCCATTGGCCTGCACCGGGAAAACTGTCTGGCCGATGATCCAAATGACCGCCGGATAAATCCCGCAGCAGACGATCCCCAGCACAATCGTTACGCCGATGGAGGCCCAGATGTGGCCCAGAATCGAACCACCGGGCTGGTCGTTGGTGGAAAGGTTCTGTCCTGAGCTATAGACCGTTTTCTGTCCCATGATAATTCCTTCTTTCTACAATCTTTCAGCGATCTTGCAGCAACTTTCCTTGCAATCTCGATGCCATTAGTGCGGCATCCCCAGACCGGGGAGGTGGATGAAATTGAGAAGCATGTCGATGAGCTTGATCCCCGGGAACGGCGCGATAATGCCGCCCAGGCCGTAGACCAGCAGATTCCGCCGCAGAATGGCCACAGCCGATGCCGGGCGGAATTTCACGCCGCGCAAGGCCAGGGGAATCAGCAGGATGATGATGATGGCGTTAAAGATAACGGCGCTCAAAATCGCGCTGTGCGGCGTCTGCAAGCGCATGATGTTCAGCGGCTTCACCTGCGGGAAAGCGCCCATGAGCATGGCCGGGATGATGGCGAAATACTTGGCCACGTCATTGGCCACGCTGAACGTCGTCAGCGCGCCGCGGGTCATCAGCAACTGCTTGCCGATTTCAACGACCTCGATCAGCTTCGTCGGGTTGGAATCCAGATCGACCATGTTGCCGGCTTCCTTGGCGGCCTGCGTGCCCGTGTTCATGGCCACGCCGACGTCAGCCTGGGCGAGCGCGGGAGCGTCGTTGGTGCCGTCGCCGGTCATGGCAACCAGGTGACCCGCCGCCTGCTCGCGCTTCAGGAGCGCGAGTTTATCTTCCGGCGTGGCCTGGGCGAGGAAATCATCCACGCCGGCTTCCTTGGCGATGGCCGCCGCAGTGAGCGGATTGTCGCCCGTGATCATGACCGTCTTGATGCCCATGGCGCGGAAGCGCTGGAACCGGTCCGGCAGGCCGCTCTTGACGATGTCTTTGAGGAAAATGACGCCCAGCGCCTTCTTATTGGTGGCCACCACCAGAGGCGTTCCGCCGGCGCGGCTGATGGTTTCGACGGAGCGCTCGATTTCATCGGCATAAACTCCGCCCCCCGCCGTGACAAACTGGCGGACGCTCGCGGCCGCGCCTTTGCGGATGACCGTGCCGTTGAGGTTGACGCCGCTCATGCGGGTCTGGGCGGTGAAGGCGACGAATTCCGCGTGGGGAAGTTCGCCGATCTCGCGGCCGCGGATGCCGTATTTCTCCTTGGCCAGGATGACAATGCTGCGGCCTTCGGGCGTTTCGTCAGCCAGCGACGAAAGCTGCGCCGCGTCGGCCAGTTCCTTGTCGGTGATGCCGGGGGCGGGAATGAACTCCGTCGCGGCCCGGTTGCCCAGCGTGATCGTGCCGGTCTTGTCGAGCAGCAGCACGTCCACGTCGCCGGCGGCCTCAACGGCCTTGCCGCTCATGGCCAGCACGTTGTGCTGCACCATGCGGTCGATGCCGGCGATGCCGATGGCGGAGAGCAATCCGCCAATGGTCGTGGGAATCAAACAAACCAGCAATGCGATCAGAACCGTGACCGAGAATATCAGCCTTACTTCACCGTAAGTCGGGGCGTCGAGATATGTCTGGGTGTAGATGGCAAACGGCAGCATGGTGATGCAGACGGCCATGAAGATGATGGTCAAGGCCGAGAGCAGAATCGACAGGGCGATTTCGTTGGGAGTCTTTTGGCGCTTGGCCCCTTCGATCAGTTCGATCATCCGGTCCATGAAGCTCTCGCCGGGATCGGCGGTGACGCGCACTTTGATCTGGTCGGAGAGAACCGTCGTGCCGCCCGTGACAGCCGAACGGTCGCCGCCGGCCTCGCGGATGACCGGCGCCGATTCGCCGGTGATGGCCGATTCGTTCACGCTGGCCGCGCCTTCGATGATTTCGCCGTCGGCGGCGATCAGTTCATTGGCCTCGCAGATGAAAATGTCGCCCTTGCGGAATGACTCGGCCGGCACCGTCTGGATCGTGCCGTCGGGCATGAGCTTGCGGCCCACGCTCTTGGTGCGGCTCTTGCGCAGCGCATCGGCCTGGGCCTTGCCGCGGCCTTCCGCCATCGCCTCGGCGAAGTTGGCGAAGACCACGGTAAACCACAGCCACAGTGAAATCTGGGCGACGAAGGAGATGTAGTCCTTGGTGAAGAACAAATCCAACGTCGTCAGCGCCGCGCCGACTTCGGTGACGAACATCACCGGGTTCTTCCACATGTGGAAGGGATTGAGCTTTTTGAAGCTCTCCACGATCGCCGGCATGACAATCTCTGGATCGAATAACGGTCGTGCTTTTGAAGCCATGACATCCTCAATTCGTGTTCAGTGAATCTTTCGTAGGGTTAAGTTAGTACAGAATCCCGCCGGACCTCATGATGAAGTGCTCCAGGAGCGGCCCCATCGCCAGACCGGGCAGGAAGTTGAGCGCGCCGACGATCACAATGACGGCGATGACCAGCAATACGAATGTTGGCCCCACCACGGGGAAACTGCCTGCCGATGCCGGCGCTGTCTTTTTCAACGCCATGCCTCCGGCCAGTGCCAGGATGGGAATCAACTCAAAATACCGGCCCAGCAACATGCAGAACGTCTGCGTCCAGTTGAACGCCGTGCTGGCGTAGACCGTCTGGCCGGCGGCATTGGTTGTCGTCGGCGAACTGGTATAGCCGGCCATGGCCGTGCCGTTGTTGGCCATGCCGGAGCTATAGGCGTAGAAGATTTCCGTGAAACCGTGCGGCCCGGCGTTGCCGACGCTGGTCTGGCCCCAATTCGCCACCGAACCCCAGGCGGTGAAGCCAACGGCGTCGATGACCAGCATCAGGAGGTATAAACAGCAACACTTCACGCCGTATCCGTCTATCTTCTTACCCAGATATTCCGGCGTGCGTCCGATCATCAGGCCGGCCAGGAAGACCGAGACGAAGATGAAGACCAGCATGGTGTAGAGTCCCGTGCCGATGCCGCCGAAAATGACCTCGCCCATGTGCATATTGAACAGGAGCATGAAGGTCGCCATCGGGGTCATCGAATCATGTTGGCAATTGTTGGCCCCCTCGGCCGTGCAGGTAACGTCGTTGGCCCAGGCAGCGGAATTGTAAATTCCGATGCGGACTTCCTTGCCTTCCATGTTGGAGTAGGACGGATCAACTCCCAGCGCCGCCAGATTCGGATTGGGCTGGGCCTCGAAATACCAGGTCACCAGAAGCGTGCCGATGAGCATGATGAACATGATGAGCCAGATGTTCCAGGCGTGCATCGTGTTTTTGATCATCCGCCCGTAGTAGTAGACGATTCCCGAGGGAATGGAGAAGAACAACATCCATTGCAAGAACTGCGACAGGGGCGTTGGATTCTCAAAGGGATGGCAGCAGTCGACGCCCGTGAAGCCAGGGCCGTTCAGGCCCAGGACCTTGGGCGCGCAATAGGATGCCATCGGCCCCTGATCGATGGTTTGAATGGTCGGCTGCGTGGTCGTCCCGCTGGATTGGTCGACCGCCGTGGCCGCCGTGTAGGCCCGGAAATTCATGGGGATTCCCTGCCACACATCGAGCAGGGCGAAGACCACGCAAATCGGGATAAACAGATATAGCGTGCCCCGGGTCAGATCGACCCAGAAATTGCCGATGTCCGTGGTCTGCTTGCGCTTCACGCCGCGCACCACAACGCAGGCGGCGGCAATGCCGACGACCGACGAAAAGAAGAAATGCAGTCCTGTCGAAACCGTTTGCGAAAAGTGCGTGAACATCGCCTCCGGCTCGTAGCTTTGCCAATCCGTATTCGTCACAAAGCTGGCGGCCTGAATGAAGGCGATGATGCCGGGGACTTTGCCGCCGGCATTGATGACGTCGTTCTTGTCCACCGTCGTGCTCAGATTGGCCATATTCTGCTGGAGCGGCAGGATGTCTTGAATCCGGTACAGGCCATAGCTCACCAGCATGGTGACCATGCCGACCATCAGCAATGAGAACAGGTACTGCTTCCAATTCTGCTGCCTCTTGGGATCGACGCGGGCAACTTTGTAGACAATCCACTCGACGGGTCCAAAGATCCGCTCAAGGATGCCCATGCCTCCTTCTTCTTCCGGATCGAACACGTGGAGAAGGTAGAGACCCATCGGCTTGGTGATGAGAAACAAGCCGATGCAGAAGACCAGTAACTGGACCCAACCTGAACCTGTCATGTATTGCATAAAGCCCGTAACTTTCCGACCCTCTTAGCCAGTAAAAGTGCGTCTACAAAAACTCCGCAGTCGAACAATCCTCGCCTCGTCCCAACTCGTTCCACGCTGAATTCACTAATAGGTGACGCTCGAACCCCACATCGCAAAATGCTCCACGATCGGCCCCAGCGCCAGTGCGGGCAAAAACGTGAGCGCTCCGACAATCAACACCGTGCTCGCCAGAAGAATCGCAAACGTCGGACCATTCACGGGAAAACTCCCCGCGCTCGACGGCGCTTTCTTCTTCGACGCCAGATGCCCCGCCATCGCCAGCAGCGGCACGATCATGAAGAACCGCCCCACCAGCATGTCGCACGCCAATGTCAAGTCGTAATGCGGATCGCCATTGGTCGGCGCTGCGGTCAACCCGGCGAACGCCGATCCATTGTTCCCCGCGCCCGACGTGAACGCATAGAGAATCTCGCTGAATCCATGCGGCCCGTTGTTGTTTAATCCAGCCTGCCCCCAATCCGCATCGACGGCCCATGCCGTGAAGGCCAATATGCACACGCTGGGCGCCGCAATGGCCAGCACGGCGCATTTCACGTCGAACCCATCAATCTTTTTGCCCAGATATTCCGGCGTCCGCCCCACCATCAGCCCGGCAATGAAAATCGCCAGCACGATAAAAATCATCATTCCATACAAGCCCGCCCCCACGCCGCCGAAAATCACCTCGCCGGTTTCAATGTTGAACAGCGGCACCAATCCGCCCAGCGGCGTAAAACTGTCGTGCATGGCGTTCACCGCGCCGCACGAAGCATCCGTGGTGATGGTCGCGAAAAGCGCGGAATTGAACACGCCAAAGCGAACTTCCTTCCCTTCCATGTTCCCGGTGGAATTGTCCACGCCGACATCGGCCAGGCGCGGATTCCCCATCGCCTCGGCGCCCCAGCAGACCAGCACGCCGGCGAAAAAGAAGATGAACATCGCCGCCCAGACCGCCCACCCGTGGCTCTGCTGCTTCACCATCCGCCCCAGGTAATAGGTGAGGCCGCTGGGAATCGCGAAAATCGACAGAATCTGAATGAAATTGCTCAGAGGCGTCGGGTTTTCAAACGGATGCGCCGCGTTGGCATTGAAGAATCCCCCGCCGTTCGTGCCGAGCATCTTGATGGCGATCTGCGAAGCCACCGGCCCCTGGGCGATGCTCTGCGAACTCGAAGAATCCACACCGCTCGCGGCGGTATAGGGATGCAGGTTCTCAATAATGCCCTGGCTCACAAGAAACGTGGCGTATAGCAGGCAAATCGGCAGCAGAAGGTATAGGTGCAGCCGCACCAGATCGCGCCAGAAATTGCCGATCACCGAACTCTTGGTCCGGGCAATGCCGCGCACAACCACCGCGGCGACGGCGATCCCGACGGCGGCGGAAAAGAAATTGTGCGACGCCAGCGCGACCATCTGCGACAGATACGACATGGTCGATTCACCGCCGTAGCTCTGCCAGTTGGTGTTTGTCGTGAAGCTGGCGGCAGTGTTGAGGGCCAGATGATCGGCAACCGCCGCCAGCTTTTGAGGATTAAGGAATAGCTTGTCCTGCAGGCGCAGGATCACGTACGTCATCACCATGGTGACAAAGCTGAAAATCAGCATGGCGATGCCATATTGCTTCCAATTCTGCTGCCGCTTGGGATCGACGCGCATGATCCGATAGATCAGCCGCTCGATTGGCCCCAGCAGCCGATCAAAAAATGTGCCGCCGAACTCATCCGGCTCAAGCACATGGAGAAGGTAAATCCCCATCGGCCTGGTGATCGCCAGAAGCAGCGCCACATAGAACACAAGTTGGATCCATCCCGAAGCGGTCATTGAGTTTTCCTTGGCCTTCCAGATTAATTCTGGCCCGACGCGCCAAATATTCGCGACAGCCGATGCTGGTTCGCGACGACGTTGGCGTGTCTGGCCACCTGCTCTGGCGATGCTCGATGCGAGCCGCGCCGGTACTCATAGCGCCAATGCGCGAATGAAACGAATGACACCACGCCCATGATCATTCCCAGCGGCCAGGCCCCTTGCAGAAACCCATAGGCCGCCAACGCCGCCGCTCCGATTCCGATGCCGAAGTCAAACGACCGCGAATAAGTGCGGCTGCAATAGCAGGCCAGCGTGAAAACCGCGGCAACGAAGCCGAACAGCATCAGCGTGTCCAGTTGCGGCGCCGCGTGAACGCCCCGGTAAACGGGGCCGGGCATCGCGGCCACCGTGACAGTTGCAAGGATCAACATGGGATTGATTCCTTTCTGCCTTGGGCCGGACATCTCCCTCGGCTTACATTAGAAATTCTCCGGGCGGATAAGCGTCCAGAATAAATAGACCAGGAGGCCCAGTGAAACGATTCCGACTATGATGTTTTCAGCCATGATTAGAGTTTCCCGCACGCATAAGCGTAAAGAATGCTGACAGCAAAGAACCCGACAGTGGCTAACACGAATACAACGTCCATCATTTGATCACTCCTTGCACGTTCATTACTCCATTCATGTGCGTTCTCTCTCAATGATTCGATCCATGAAATCCTTTAAGCTTTAACAGGCTTGGCAACCGGGCTGATCGTCCCCAGGGCGACCGGCTCGGAACTCTTGCCATAGGTATGCAGCTCATATAACCGCCGCATATTGGCCTGGGCCGGCTCATACTTTCCCTCGGTGGAAATGGCTCGCCCATAGCACTTGCGGGCCAGCCGCCACTTCCGCTGGGCTTCGTACAGCACACCCAGAAGATTGAAATACTCCGCCGCCTGCTGATTGCGCCGCTGCGAGGCGATTTCCAGAAGCGACTGCGCCTCTTCAATGTCGGCCGTGTGCAGCGCCTTGCGCACGCGATTGAGCACCTGCTCGTACCCGCCGGGAATATCCAGGTGCGCATCCGGCGGAAGCTCAAGCTCCGGTTCATCCAGAATGCTCTTGACCGCCTGGCGCAGGTCCGTCGGCGTAATTGGCTTTTCCAGAAAATCGATCGCCCCCATCCGCGTCGCTTTCACCGCCGCTGACACGCTGCCAAACGCCGTCAGCACAATCACCAGCGGACGCGCGTCCGGCGGCATCAGCTTGAGTTGATCCAGCACCGCAAACCCGTCCAGAACCGGCATGTTCAAATCCAGCAGCATCAGGTCAACCTTGCCCCGGCCGACCGTATCCAGGGCATCGCGCCCGTTGGCCGCCTCGCGCAGGATGTAGCCTTCTGACTCCAGGGCCGTGCGCACCATGAGTCGGATGCTCGATTCATCATCAACGATAAGGATGGTGGGAACACTCACATGCCACCTCCAGTGTGAACGGGTTCGGCCGCTTCCGCGGGCTGAAGGGTAAAGCTGAAACGGCTGCCTTTGCCGACTTCGCTTTCAACCTGGATGCGGCCCCCATGCAATTCCACGATTTCCTTGGCGATGGCCAACCCCAGGCCGGCGCCGCCGGGCTGATTCGGCCCTGTCACGCGATAAAACCGATCAAAAATTCGCGGCAGATGCTCACGGGCGATGCCCGCGCCGCTATCCTCAACCACAAAGCGAACAACGGAATCCTCCGGCGCCGCCGTGACACGCACACGCCCGCCGGGCGGGGTGAATTTCAACGCATTGCTCAGCAGATTCGAAAACACGTGGTCAATCCGCGCCGGATCGGCCAGCACGCGGGGCGTTCCTTCGGCGATCTCGACTTCCACGCTGATCCCATGGTCATGGAACGCGGCTTCCTGAGCCGTGACCGCGTCGCTAACCAGGGCTTGCACCAATTGCGGCTGCAAATCCAAATGGACCCGGCCCGACTCCAGCCGCCCCATATCCAGCAGTTCCTCAATGATCTTTTGCAGCCGGTCGCTGTCGTCACGGGCGGCGACGATCAATTCAACCTGCTTGGATGTCAGCGACCCGACTCTCTCTTCCAGCAGCAGATGCACCGCCATGCGGATCGATGTCAGCGGCGTCTTGAGTTCGTGAGACACCACCGAAAGCAGCCCGCTCTTCATCTCGTCGAGACGGCGCAGGTTGGTCACATCGCCGAGCACCAACGTCACACCCAGCAGCCGGCGCTCGGTATCGCGGATGGGGATGCCGTGCGGAAGGAAATAGCTCGATTGCCCCTTGGCGTCGGTTACTTCAATCGCCGATTCATACCCCTTTGGCTCAAGCGTTTGATCCTGAGCGGCCGCCTGCTGATAGAGCGATGACAGGCGCGGATCGGCCGCGGACACGGGCTGCCCCGGATAAAGCTGGAACAGGCGCCGAGCGCGATCGTTCGCCAGTTCGACGATTCCCTCCGGGCTTACAATCGCAATCGCATCGGGCAGGCTGTTCACCGCCAATTGGGTGGTCTGCTCGGTGCGGACGAGCTTGGCCTGGTCACTGCGGCGGAATTCGCGCAGCTTGGCAGCCATGGAATTAAACGCCTCGGCAAGCTGCCGCAGCTCATCGTGCGATTTGACCTGCACGACCAGATCCAGATTGCCCTGTTCAATTTCCCGGAATGAGCGAGTCAGCGTTCCCAGCGGCTGCAGGATCGACCGGCCCAGGATGACCGTAAAAGCCGCCGCCAGAGCGGTGCCCGCCCCGGCCAGGAGGAGCATCAGATTCGTCGGGTCTTTGATCTGCGCCTGCTGCGGAGTCATGTTGTCCAGGTTCAGTTTCACGACGCCTTGCGCGGCTTTGCGCAATTGCGGCGACAGAGCCCGGAGGGATTGGTAAGCCGCCGCGCGATCAACCGACGGATTGGCCAGCGAAAGATAAACGTCGCGATAGCAGTTCCCCGCGACCTTGTTCCCTTTCAGATCAACCCCGCGCCAAAGCTCGGTGAGCGACCCCGCCAGAACATCCTCGCCGGGCAGCGTGATGTTGTTGTCTTCGTTTTGCACTTGAAGATTAAAGTCCTGCAGGTAGCTCTGCGCCGCCTTGGGATCGGCTGTGCCGTTCATCACGGCGCTGGCGGAACTGTCAAGATGTTCAAGGTCCTCGATCATGGCCTGTCCGTACTGCACGCTTCGCCAGTTCTCGTAAAGAAACCTGTCAAACTTATCCAAGTCCATCTTCTGCTGACGCAGAACCACGACGCCCATTCCGCTCACAAGGAACAGAATGGCCAACAGTCCACCAAGTCCGAAGACCAGCTTCTGGCGTAAACCGAACATGAATTCCTCCACGTCTATTGCGAAAGGGATGCCAACGTCATTTCCCGCGTTTGCGGCACCGGAAACTGTAACCGGTCCCCGCCGGTCGTGCAGGTTGCAATGGTTTATTCAACAGGGGATTGCAGAACGCACGATGAGGGGGGAGGTGAAACTACGGCAAACGGGTTATCTGCGCCGCGCTACGCAGTGCTTATTTCGCCCGACCGCGCCCCAAGCATTGCCGATCCCCGGTGTGAAGTCAGCACGATTTTCGACGGCGCCTGGCGAGAAGTAACGCAGCCGCAGTCCCCAGCAGCGCAACCGAGGCGGGCTCGGGGACGTTGTTGCTTTGGCCCGATTGGACTTCCGCCAGCGCGAGATTCCAGGCAGCGCTGAATGATCCGGGGAGTTGTTCGAGTTGACCGGCCGTTAGAGTTTGATTGAAATTCTGCGCCACGAGCAGCAGGTCGGCGAAGTTGACCACGCCGTCGTAATTGAAATCCCCATCGGCCCAGTCGATGGGGTTGCCGTGGGTGTCGAGCGTGTGATTGAAATTCTGGGCCACGACAAGTAAATCGGAGAAGTTGACCGTGCCATCCAGATTCGCGTCGCCCGCCAATGTGTATTTCACAAGCACCTGATTCGCCCCCGCCGCCGTCCCTTGATCCACATTTCCATCGGCGTAGCCGACGGCAAATCGTCCGGGATTCAGCGCCGCCGTGCTGCTGTCGATCCCCGGCCCGGCCCACGTATCGCCATTGTACCCCGATTTGAGATAACCACGAATCGTGGCGGCCGGATCACTCCCGGCCGTGTAATTGATCGCCAGACTCGTGCCGGTCAGGTCCAATTGCCCGCCGGTATTGATGACCAGCGTGTTTACGCCGTTGCCTGTGCCGCCGGTGATGGCCAGCGATCCGGTCGCGTTGACGGTAACTGAGGATTGCGTCAGCGATGAAGCCGTCATGGCCGCGGCGCTTCCACCGGCGGCGTTGCCGACAATGAGCGTTCCTGCGCCGCTGAGTGCGCCCAGACTGGCGGAGCCGCTTGATTGCACGATGCTTCCGTTATTTGCGAAAGTTGCCGACGGCCCGGCTGGGCCGGAAATGCCGGAAAGGCCCAAGCTCGATGTGCTGGCAATGGTGACTGAGCCGTTGTTTTCCCACGACCCCGTCAGCACAGCAGTCTGTCCGTTGTTAAC
>JBEKYH010000029.1:0-19740 GCA_049511115.1 Tepidisphaeraceae bacterium
GCGCCATTTTTGACACAAACATTTTGCTTGACTCATCCCTCCTGTTAGGGTAATGTCCGTCAAACATGATCCGAACGGCGCATTACTTGATTTGCATCGCAGTTCGGGCTGTTCTCACGGACGATAGACAACCGGTCAGGATGGCCGCTGATGCAATTGTCCTTCGTGTTCAATTCAAAGGAGCCGATCCCGCGGAAGAGTCCGGGGTTGGCGGCCGATGACGTTGAGCGATTGATCGAAGCCGATCTGTCGCTGGCGCCAGAGGTGCATTCTGCGCTTTTGGTTGAACCGGTGCTGCTGGAGCCAATCGAGCTGGCCGCGCTGCTGGATAATCTCGTGCCCCTGCTGGAGGCCAGCGCGCGCCTCGGCAGCGGCGCCGAATCGACCCAAGGGACGGAATATGAACCTCACGCCTCGACAAACGGACGTACTGGTGGCGATCAGAAACTACCGGCATTTGCATGGCTATTCCCCAACCATGCAGGAGCTGGCCGATCAGCTCGGCACCAGCAAGGTAACCATCTTCGAGCACGTCGGGGCACTGGAAAAAAAGCGCGTGCTGCAAAGGGACAAACACAAGGCTCGCTCTTTGGAGATCGTCGCGGATGAACTCCTCCCCGACGAGGACCGCAGCACCAAGCTGCCCCTGTTGGGATCCATCGCTGCCGGCAGCCCAATTGAGGCCGTCGAAAACCGCGAAGAACTCGACATGGAGCAGCTTTTCCGCTCCAAGAACGGCGTTTATGTCCTGCGCGTGCGCGGCGAATCGATGATCGATGACCATCTCTGTGACGGCGATTATGTCGTCATTGAGCGGCGCGAGTCCGCCCGTAACGGCGAGCAAGTCGTCGCCCTTCTCGACAACGGCGAAGCCACCCTTAAGCGTTATTACAAGGAAGGCGGCCGCATCCGCCTGCAGCCGGCCAACAGCAATATGGAGCCGCGCTTCGTCGCCGCCGACCAGTGCCGCGTGCAGGGCGTCGTGATCGGGGTATTGCGAAGTTACCACTAGAATTTTCTCAAACCTTTACAATGGGAGGATCATTGCCATGAGCGCTACATTGACGACACCACCGCGTGACAAGTCCTATCGCGATCGACCAGGTGGCAATCGTCCCGGCGGCAAGCCCGACAGCGGCAAACCCAAGGTCGAACCCAAGATCATTCACCAGACCTTTTTCAAATCGGTCGGCCCGCGCACTTATGCCTCGCAGGTAAAGGAACTGGGCAATGGCAACCAGTTGCTGGTCCTCACCGAAGGCAAGCGCGACGACGCCACCGGCGAGGTGCGCAAGACGCGGCTGTTCGTCTACGCCGAGGATTTTGCGGCGTTTTTCAAGATGCTCCAGGAATCGGCGACTTTTATTTCCACCCATCCCCTGCCTGAGTCGGTGCGAAGGAAACGCCAGCAGTTCTGGGCCAAGCAGGCCAATGAACCCAAGTCTCCCGCGCCGGCAGCGGCCGCCGCACGGGGTTGCCAGACATGAAGCCAGCCGCCGTTTTCTTCGACCGGGACAATACCCTGATCGTCAATGATGGCTACCTGGGCGATCCGAATGGCGTGATATTGGTCGCCGGGGCCGCGGCTGCGATCGCCCGCGCGCACGAACGGGGCTTTCTCGTTGTAACCGTCAGCAATCAAAGCGGCGTGGCTAAGGGATTGTTCACGGAAGAGGCGGTCTCCGCCGTGAATGGGAGAATGGAGCAACTGCTCCTGCGCGAAAATCCACGGGCGACGATTGATCGCAATGAATTCTGTCCGTTTCACCCGCAGGCGATTATCGATCGCTATCGGATGGACAGTGATCTGCGCAAGCCCAAACCCGGAATGATCCTTCGCGCCGCCCGCGCCTTGGACATCGATTTATCCCGTAGCTGGCTGATAGGCGATGCCCCGCGCGATATCGCCGCCGGAAAAGCCGCCGGCTGTCGCACCATCTTGCTGCGCCTGCCGGGAATTCCAACCTCCGGCGCTGTCAACGAAGACATGGTTGCCCCGGACTTTAATGCCACAAGTTTGGCTGAAGCAATGGAGTTTGTCTCGCGGGATGCAGCCAACTAACAGACGCCGGCCCTAACTGCCCGTACCCTCTTTTCCCGCCTTTTTTCTCGGCGTCTCCGTGTCTCGGCGTTCATTCCAGCATGAGTCAACTCTGTTTCCATCGCCAATCGCCTACTCCGCATACTTAACCGTGCATCCATACGGCTTGGTTTCCGGGATGCTCACCGGTTTTCCGGCCAAAATCTCGCTCAGGGCGCGATCGACGTAATTGATTTTGTTGGTTTGGTCGTCATTGGGGTCGTTATCGATGGCGCCTTTGTAAACCAGCTTGCCGTCCTTGTTGATGATGTACATATCGGGCGTATTGGTCGCCCCATAGGCATGGCCGATTGCTCCCGACGCATCATTGAGGATCGAATACGGAATATCCTGCGCCGTCGCCCACGTCTTATTGGCGGCGTTGGTGTCGTCGTGCGATGAGTTGATGGCAATCCACTGCACGTCATCGGCCTTATACTTGGCGGCCAGATTGGTCATGGTGTGCTTTTTATAATGGGCCTGGACAAACGGGCACTCGGGGTTCGTCCATTCGAGCACAACGTACTTGCCGGAATACGAACCCAGCTTCACAAGCTGCCCATCCTGATTCTGAAGTTCAAACCCCGGTGCGGTCTGGCCGATCGTCGCCGCGGCCGGCGGAGTTGATTCAGCCGCCAGTGAGAGCGCGACTGCCATTGCTACGCCCAATGTGGTGATCGTGGGATAAAAACTGCGCCGGTTGAAGATGCTACGCATAATTAAGCCTCCCTAAAATCTGCTTCCAATTATTTCGCGTCCGCGCTGGCCGCCTGATCGGGCATGGCCAGCCCGCTGCCCTTTCGATCCAACGTGACCGCCACTCCCAAGGGTGGCTGGCCCGCCAAATGATATGCCAGAATTCCGTCGATTGTTGCAGAAGTCGGCGGAATTCCCTTGATTGGATCAACCTTCAGCGTCAACTGTGTATTCCCGCCGGAGGTTTCCTGGCTTACAAAAGTCACCGTCAAATCGTCGCTGGGTCCTGGAAGCCATTCAAACTGCTTCGCCGGCGCCTCGCCTCGCCAGGCAAACGTCAAATGAGCCGTGCGAGAGCTGCTAATTGATACCGGCCCTGACGCTTCCGTCTCCCAGCTTACGCCGATCGATTTGAACGCCTGATCCGAACTTGCCGGCGCCCTCGCTCGCCAGGCGTCGAACAGTTCGCCATTTTGGGCTTTGCTCCCACCCGCGGCCGCGACCGGAATATCAAGATCAAGCTTTTGCTTGCCCAGCACGCAGACATCCGAGCAAACGCACCACCCCGCCAGTGCGCTAATGGGGACGGATGTCATGCCGCGCAAGTCCGCTGGCGGCGTGATCGTCGCGGTCAGGAGCAGTTCCTTTTCATAGGCGTAGATGGTCAACCCTCCCGGCTGCGGCAGCTTCTCCGGCACCGGGTATTGAACGGCCTCCACCTTAAAACCTTCCGGCACGGAAATCTTGAACGTCGTCGCCGCGCCGGCATCGCCGGGATTGGTCCAATAGATATGCCACCCGTCGGTAACGATCAGGTGCAGGCCAATCGTAAGCGGCTTGCCCGGTTCAACGGCCGTCGCCGCCGACACCAACTGCGGCCGCACGAGATTGTCCGGCGGCGCCGCCCTCGCCCATGGCGCGATCGACAAAATCGCCAGTATCCAAAACGCCCATATCGATCGGCAAAAAACTCCCAGCGCCAAGGTGGTTCCATTTCGCATCATTTCAATAGTAGCACTGGTATCATCATTTCGGACGCAAGAAAACCAGCGAAAATTGCCGCAAAGCAACGCACCCTCGTTGATGCAACGATTCTCCGCCATTACAATCGCACTCATGGGTCTCTCCCTGCGCCTTCGGCCTCGCCATGCCTTCGCGTTGCTCGTCCTTCTGACAGCCTCGGTTTCGTTTGGCCAAAAGCGAACCTGGGAATACGACAACGGCAAATGGCCGCAGGTCAACGATGACACGGCGCAGCCCGTTTCCGACCCGGAAATTGATCGCGCCGAACAATACCTCGCCAAGGGAGACCCGAATTCCGCCCGGCAAATCCTCTTGGCCTGGGAACACGTCCATAAGGATTCGCCCGTTCGCGACCGGGCCATTTTTCTTATCGCCCAATCCTACTACCAGCAGGACGATCGCATACTCGCCTTTTATTATCTCGATGAGGTCATGGACGAATATCCCGAGAGCCGCCTGTTCTACCCGGCCCTGCAAAAACAATATGAAATCGCCGACGACTTTCTCGCCGGCCACAAGCGGCGCTTTTTCGGCATTCCGCTGCTGACGGCCGAGGATGAAGCCGTGGAAATGCTTTACCGAATCCAGCAGCGCTCCCCCGGCTCTGATCTGGCCGAAAAGGCGCTCCTTCGGACTTGCGACTACTACTACAACAGCGGCCAGTTCGATTTCGCCGCCGATGCCTACGCGGCCTTCGTGCGCGGATATCCGCGCAGCAAAGACGTACCCCGCGCCCGCCTGCGGCAGGCATTCTCGAATCTCGCCCAGTTCCGCGGCTTGCAATTCGACGCCACGCCGATCATTGACGCGCGTGCCCAGCTCCTCGATATTGAGCGCGAGTATCCCAACCTCGCCGATGATGAAAATGTCCAGCCTGTGATTGAGCAGATTGACAGCGCTTTTGCCGCCAAATTGCTCGTAACCGGCGCTTTTTACGAACGGACCGGGCAGCCGAAAGCGGCGGTCTATACATACCGGTTCCTGATCGACACCTACGCCTCCAGCCCGGAGGCCGCCCAGGCGAAAGTTCGCGTGGCCCGCCTTCCGGAATGGGCCAAAGGCCCTCCCTACCCGCCGCGCGCCGAAGGCTACGCCCCCGCCACGCAGCCGGTCGGCGAAACGCCGGCGGCAGGAGTGGTTAAGTGAAACTGTGCCATTTCATGAAGACGCGATGGGTGCAACTTGCGATTGTCGCGATAGCCCTGGCCGTTACCGGCTGCGGCTACGACTCAGGCGATACAACCGTCATAGGCGGTTATCAATGGAAATCCCTCTACCGGACTGACGTGCGCACCATCGCCGTGCCGATCTTCACGACCAAGGACTTTCACCGCGGCGTGGAATTCCAGGTGACCGATGCGTTAGTTCATCAGATTGAGGCTTTTACGCCCTACAAAGTGGTCGCCCGGGACCATGCCGATACCATCATCGAGGGAGAAATTGTCTCCGTGAAGACCAATCCCCTGAGCCTGAATTCAACCACCGGCACCCCACAGGAGACTTTGACCTCGGTGATGGTCAATTTCACCTGGAAAGATTTGCGAACCGGAAAAATTCTTGTGCAAAGGACAAATTTTGAGCAAACCGCGACCTATTATCCCACGCTCGGTGAGGGAGAATATGTGGCGGAGCAGTCGGCCGCCGAAGGATTGGCGGCGGGAATCGTCCACGAATTGGAAGCCGCCTGGTAGAAAAGTAGTCCGATAATCCGCTATTATGGGGAAGTTCTGGACTACGCCGACGGGATTAGTCAATTTCACCGATGTGTTTGTGGGTTGCGGGCTTGTTGACTCCCCGCAACTCGTGGCCCAGGAAGTGGCGGCCACCCGCCCAGAGCCATTAGCGCCAATTGAGTCCTCGGTCCATTGTTTGAGGAACAGCTATGTCTGAAGAGCGTCCCGATCGCCCCAATCGACGGAACAACCGCGGCCCTGGCATGAATCCCGGCGGCATGCGCTTCAGCCGCGGACTTTTCTGGTGGGTCGTCGGCATCGGCATGGCCGCCATGATGTTCATGTTCATCCAGAACACGCGCGACAAGTACGCCGAAGTCTCCCTCAGCCAGTTCCAGGATGATCTCAAGGCGGGCAAGATCGCCCACATCGACATTGAGGGCGACGAGATCGACGGAGAATACAAAATCGCCCCTACGATGGCCGTGACTGCGGCGCCCGGCGGCAAGCCCACCAAATTCTTCGAAGTCACCGTCCCCAGCGGCGCTATGCAGAGCACGCCCCTGCTGATGTGGATCATGGATAAGGATAACCGCGGCACAACCGAGGTTGATGCAAAGAACATCCAGAATATCTGGATCAATGTGCTTCTGCCCGTGGTCCCCTGGCTCCTCTTGTTTGTGGTGATTTACTTCGTCCTCTTCCGCCAGTTGCGCAACAGCGGCGGCGCCGGCGGAATGCTCGGCAACTTCGGCCGCAGCAAACACCGCATCACCAGCAAGGAACACACCAACGTCACCTTTGAAGATGTTGCCGGCATCGAGGAGGCCAAGGAAGAGGTGATGGAAATCGTGGAATTCCTCAAGAATCCGCGAAAATTCCAGCGCCTCGGCGGGCGCATTCCGCGCGGCGTGCTGCTCGTGGGAGAGCCGGGCACTGGAAAGACGCTCCTCGCCAAGGCCATTGCCGGCGAGGCGGATTGCCCCTTCTTCAGCATCAGCGGCTCGGATTTCGTCGAGATGTTTGTCGGCGTGGGCGCCAGCCGCGTGCGCGACCTGTTCAAACAGGCCAAGGACAACAGCCCCTGCATCATCTTCCTGGATGAAATCGACGCCGTCGGCCGCCGTCGCGGCAGCGGCTTCAGCAGCGGCGGTCATGACGAACGCGAACAGACCCTCAATGCCATCCTCGTCGAGATGGACGGCTTTGACACCAATGACCAGGTCATCGTCTGCGCCGCCACCAATCGCGTGGATGTGCTCGACCCCGCCCTCACTCGCCCCGGCCGCTTTGACCGGCAAATCTATGTGCCGCTGCCCGACATCAAGGGCCGCATGGAGATTTTGAAGGTTCACAGCCGCAAGGTGAAACTTGGGCCAAACGTCGATCTCATGCGGCTGGCCCGCGCCACGCCCGGATTCAGCGGCGCCGATCTGGCCGCCATCATCAACGAATCGGCCCTGGGCGCGACCCTGGCCAATAAAGACTACATCGAAAACGATGATCTTGAGGAGGCGCGCGACAAGGTCCGCTGGGGCCGGGCGCGAAAGAGCCGCGTGATCGACGAAAAGGAAAAAGTCGCCACCGCTTACCATGAGGCCGGCCACGCCGTGGTGCAATTCCTCACCAAGGATGCCGACCCGATCCACAAGGTCACCATCATCCCGCGCGGAAACTACGGCGGCGCGACCATGAGCCTCCCCGCCAAGGACCGCAATAACGTCTCCAAGAGATGGTGCATCGCCACCATCAAGACCTGCTTCGGCGGGCGCATCGCCGAGGAGATTTTCTGCGAGGGCGACGTCAACACCGGCGCCATCGGCGATATCCGTCAGGCAACCGGCCTGGCTCGCCGAATGGTCCGCGACTGGGGCATGAACGACCGCCTCGGCTTCGTCTATTACGGCGAGGATGACTCCAAACCCGGATTCATGGGCGAATTCGGCGGCGGCCGCGAATACTCCGAGGACATCGCCCGGGCCATCGATGAGGAAGTCAAGAAGCTGATCGACAATCTCTACCAGGAGACGACCCAACTTCTGCTGGCCAACAAGGAGCGCGTCGAGGCCATCGCCAAAGCACTGACTCGTTATGAGACGCTGGACAGTTCTGACATCGACCGCCTGATGCGCGGCGATACTTTGACCAAGCCGACCGTCGGCGACCTGCTCGATCGCGAGCAGGAGCGGCGGGCGACCATCGTCCAGCCCAAGCCCGATTCCAACGGTCCCGATATTCGCTTGGGTGGCGGGCCACTGCCAGCGCCGGGGTGAGCCGTATCCATTGCGAGCGATCGATATTGATTAGGGCGGTGGCCTCCCACCGCCCTTTTTTATTTTTCCCCGCCGCCCATTTCTTCTCGGCGTCTTTGCGACTCGGCGTTCATTCCTCTTTTCTTGTGCGCGCATTTCGATTCCCGCCGGGTTGGAGGGTAAGATGGGTATATGGCTCAAAAGAAGGAGGCCGCCAAAGCGGGCGGCAATAATGGCGGCGGGGCTGAGGCGGTTCGTCTGGTCGAGGACGCGCAGCGCGCGGCCAACTGGAAACGCTGGGGACCCTATTTGTCCGAGCGGCAATGGGGAACCGTGCGCGAAGATTATTCCGCCGACGGATCATGCTGGGACACCTTCCCCCACGAGCAGTCGCGCTCCCGCGCCTACCGCTGGGGCGAGGACGGCCTGCTCGGCATCACCGACCGCGAGTGCCGCCTTTGCTTTGCGCTGGCGCTCTGGAACGAGCGCGATCCGATTCTCAAGGAGCGCCTCTTCGGCCTCACCGGTCCCGAGGGAAACCACGGCGAGGACGTGAAGGAGGAGTATTATTACCTCGATTCCACGCCGACCCATTCCTACATGAAGGCCCTGTACAAATACCCGCAAAGCGAATTCCCCTACCGGTGGCTCGCCGAGGAAAATCGGCGGCGCTGCCGAAAAGAATCCGAATTTGAACTCGTGGATTCCGGCGTTTTCCGCGAGGACCGCTACTTCGACGTGTTCGCGGAATACGCCAAGAAATCCCCCGACGACATTCTCATTCGCATCACCGTCGCCAATCGCGGCCCCGACCCGGCGGTGATTCACCTCCTGCCGACCATCTGGTGCCGAAATAACTGGACCTGGGGCAACCCGCATTCCAAGTGGCAAAACAAGCCGCACATCACGCGTGATCCCGACGCCGAGAAGAAAATGGGCGGCCTGGCCATGCAGATCGGCCACGAAAGCCTGGGCGAATTTCGTTTCGTCGCCGAACCCAATCCGCGCGGCTCAATGCGCGAGCCGAAGTCGATTTTCACGGAAAACAACACCAACGCCCAGGCCGTTTTCAATCTTCCCAACTCCAGTCCTTACGTGAAGGACTCCTTTCATCGCTACGTGATCCACGGCGAGGAAAGCGCCATCAATCCCCAGGAGACCGGCACCAAGGCCGCCGTTCACTATGTGCTGGAGGTTCCGCCGGGCGAGAGCGTGAGTGTCCGCTGCCGGATGTTCGCGCCGAAAGACGCCCCCAGGCGCCCCTTCGGCCAGGACTTTGAAGCCACTTTTTCCCAGCGCCTCGCCGAGGCTGACGAGTTCTACGCCGGCCACATCAGCCCCGCCCTGCCCCCCGATGACCGCGGCATCGCCCGCCAGGGATACGCCGGTTTGCTCTGGAGCAAGCAGTTTTACTATTACGTCGTGAAGGATTGGCTCGAAGGCGATCCCCTCCAGCCCAAGCCCCCGCAGAGCCGCTACAACGGGCGCAACAAGGAATGGACGCACCTCTACAATCGCGACGTCATCAGCATGCCGGACAAATGGGAATACCCCTGGTACGCCTCATGGGACCTGGCCTTTCACATGATCACTTTCGCCAAGATCGACCCCGATTTTGCCAAGGAGCAACTGATCCTGTTACTTCGCGAATGGTACATGCACCCCAACGGCCAGCTTCCCGCCTATGAGTTTGAATTCGGCGACGTGAATCCTCCCGTGCACGCCTTCGCCTGCTGGCGCGTCTACAAAATGACCGGCCCGCGCGGCAAACGCGACCGCGCCTTTTTGGCCAAGTGTTTCCAGAAGCTGATGATCAATTTCACCTGGTGGGTCAACCGCAAGGACGTCAACGGCAAGAACATTTTCGGCGGCGGATTCCTCGGCCTCGATAACATCGGCGTCTTCGACCGCTCCAAGCCCCTGCCCACGGGCGGATCGCTCGACCAGGCCGACGGCACCGCCTGGATGGCGTTCTATTGCGCGCAGATGCTTGGCATCGCCATCGAGCTGGCCCAGGAAGACCCCGTCTATGAGGACGTGGCCAGCAAATTCTTCGAGCACTTCGTCGCCATCGCCGACGCCATGAACACGGTCGGCGGCACCGGCCTTTGGGACGAGCGGGACGGATTTTATTACGACATGCTCTCGCTCAACGGCGTTTCTACTCCCATGCGCGTGCGCTCGATGGTCGGCCTGATTCCGCTCTTCGCCGCGGAAATCCTCGACCAGGAATCGATTCAGAAACTGACCGGCTTCAAAAAGCGCATGGACTGGTTCCTCCGCCACCGCTGCGATCTGGCCCACAACATCGCCTACATGAGCAAGGCCCACGACTTCGACGCCGCCGCCGGGGATACCAAGTACGCCGCGGGGGCGCGCAACCGGTTCCTGCTTGCCATCCCTTCAAAGGACCGACTGGAGCGGGTGCTGAAGTACCTCCTCGACGAAAAGGAATTCCTCAGCCCCTTCGGCATTCGCTCCCTGTCCAAGCACCATCTGGAACATCCGTTTGAATTAAAGGTGGACGGGAGGGAATACACGGTTAAATACGTTCCCGGTGAATCCGACACGGAATTATTCGGCGGCAACTCCAACTGGCGCGGACCGGTCTGGATACCGGTAAATTTTCTCATCGTCGAAGCGCTGGAGCGATATTCCCTCTTTTACGGCCCGGAATTTAAGGTCGAATGCCCCACCGGCAGCGGCAATTGGCTCGATTTGCAGCACGTGGCCGATGAAATTTTCACGCGCCTCCTGAAGATTTTCGAGCGCGGCGCCAACGGCCACCGGCCGGTCTACGCCGGAGATCAGCGCTACGCTTCCGATCCAAATTGGAAGGATTTGGTGCTTTTTTACGAATATTTCCACGGCGACACCGGGCGGGGCGTGGGGGCCAGCCACCAGACCGGCTGGACGGCGCTCATCGCCCGCATCATGGCCGGAAGAGGCCACAAATTGGAACACGACCGGGCCCTGGCCGCGCAGGCGGCGAAGGCGGCCGCCCCCAAGCGGCGCGTTGGCGCGGGACGCAGATAAGGCGTACAATATCGCCGGAGTTGCTCATGAAATCGCCACGAAAGTTAGGTGCGTTGGCGACCCTCGCGGCGGCAATCGTCGCTGCCTCGTTTGGCGCTGTAAGCGTTTTTGGCGATGCCATCGTCCTCCACGACGGCACTCGCCTCGAGGGCAAAATCCACAAGGACGGCGATCAATGGATCGTTGTTGACGCAACCGGCAAGGAAACAGCCGTCTCCCCCGACGTCATCGAATCGTTCGAATTAGGCAACGGCCATTCCGCGGAGAGTCCGGCGCAGCAACTGGCCACGCTCCGCGCTTCCGCCGCCAAACTGAGCGACCTCAACGATATTCTCAACCGCTACAACGCCTTCCTCAAAAAGAACCCAGACGATTCCGACACAGTGAAACAGGCGCAAAGTGATCTGGCCCAATGGAAGCAGCGGTTGGCCGAAGGTTGCGTCAAGGTCGGCTCGCAATGGCTCACCGCCGCCGAGCGCGACGTTCTTGTCGCTGCCGAAGCCGACACCGCCGCGCACATCGGCGATCTCATCAAGCAGGACCGCCTTCAGGACGCCGCTGACGCGGTGAAAACCGCGCTCCAGCTCGATCCGCAGGACCCGTCGGCTCTTTATCTCAACGGTCTTCTCCTGGCCAAGCAAAATCAGAATCCTCCCGCGCGAACCGCCTTTGAGCAGGTCAACAAGATCGTCCCCGGCCACGCGCCGTCACAGAACAATCTCGCCATCGTCCTTTGGCGCCAGCGCCTCTACGCCGCGGCGATGAACGCCTATATCCAGGCCATGCTTGCCAAGCCCAACGACAAGTTAATCCTCGATAACGTCGCCGAAGCGTTGGCCGCGGTTCCCGATGAAAACCGGGACAATCCGCCGGTCGTGAAAGCAGCCGCCCTCTTTGCCCAGCAGGACAAGGTTCTCCAGGACGCGCAGGCCGCCAACGGCCTTTCCCGCTGGGGCGCCACCTGGGTGCCGACCGATCAATTGGCCCGGCTGGAGACCGAGGAGCAGCTAAACCAGCAACATATCGCCGACCTGCAGGATGATTTCAATCGCACCAAGGCCAACATCGCTTCTGACGACGCACAGATTCAATCCGATCAACAGCAGATCAACCAGGCCCAGGCCTGGACCTCCAACAATCTGCTCGGCGTCCAAGGCGGCCACATGGCTATCCAGGGTTTGCCGCAGAACTACAATCAAAACCAGCTATTGCAGGATATGCAGATCATGCAGACCGCCGAGGCCCACAGCAAGGAGCATCTCAACCACTTGAGCGAACAAGCCGCCCGGCTCCAGCAAAACCTCAGCGTGCCTAAATACACGGGCAATCAAAACCTCATCGGCCCCGAGGGAACGCCCCTTCGTCCGACCTCGCCGGCGACTCAACCGGCATAGGAAGAGATTTCGCCACCATGGAATCGAATCATTCGACGCCGGCCAACGCACAAAGTGCTCATGAAAGAATCGCCGACATCCCTGTAGCCCTCCTCGCCGGCGGCTTGGCCACGCGCCTCCGCCCCATCACCCAGACGATTCCCAAGGCGCTCGCCCCCGTTGCCGGCCGTCCGTTCATTGACCACCAGCTCGATCTCCTTCGCCGCCACGGAATCCGCCGCGTCGTCATGTGCCTTGGATACCTGGGCGAAATGGTCGAGGCACACCTCGGCGACGGCGCGTCGCGCGGGATGACCATTTCCTACAGCTACGACGGCAAAATCCTCCTCGGCACCGGCGGCGCGATCCGCCGTGCCCTGCCCATGCTGAGCGATCTGTTCTGGGTCATGTACGGCGACTCCTACATGGACATCGATTATCGCGCCGTGCTCGCGCATTTCGACGCCAATCCCTCGGCCCTGGGTTTGATGACCGTCCTCCGCAACGACGGGCAATGGGATAAAAGCAATGTCATCTTCAAGGAGAATAAACTCATCCGCTACGACAAGCGCAATACAAGCGCCGATATGACCTTTATCGACTTCGGCGTGGCCCTGCTGCGCCGCGCCGCCGCCGATCGCATTGGCGATGGCCCGTCCGATTTAGCTCATCTTTACACGCGCCTTGTCGAGGAAGGGTCGATGATCGGGTATGAAGTCCACAATCGCTTCTATGAAATTGGCACGCCGCAGAGCTGGGCCGAAGCCGATGAATACCTGAGGCGTGCGCGAACTGAGTAGACGGATGCGAGCGCGAACCGTTGGACGCATGGATTTGGACCTGGCCAAGACGTCGACCGCCGATCACGCAACGGCCCCTCGGCGCGATCCCGAAAAATCCCTTGCCCCGGTTGTCGGCCTTCTGCTGCTGGTCACACTCGTGCAGGTCTGGATTGTCACCGCCGGTCTCATGGGATGGCCCGGTTACACCGACGATTACAGCCGCCTGGCCACGGGCTTTCTGCATGGCGAACTGGGCTTCCTGATCCGGCCCAAGCCGGAATTGCTGGCCCTTTCCAATCCGTACGATCCGGCCCTCAATGGCGCCGTCCGCTGGCACGACGCGTCGCTTTATCGCGGACGGTATTACCTTTACTTTGGTCCTGTCCCCGCGCTCTTGATCGTCGCCGTCAGCGGTGCAATGGGCAACTCCACCCCCACGATGGGCGACCAATATCTGGTCTTCGCCTCCCTGCTCGGCGTCACGATGCTGACGACAGCAATGCTCTGCCTCATCAAGGCGAGGTTCTTCCCCCGCCAGCCGACCTGGTCGCTGGCGCTTCCGATTCTCTCCCTGGGCATCGGCACGCCGCTCCTATATATGCTCGCGCGCGCAGCCGTTTACGAGGCGGCCATCGGCGCGGGCCAGTTTTTCCTGCTCGCCGGACTTCTCGCCGCCTGGTTCGCGGTAAGCGGCTCGCGCCCGCGCGTAGGACTGCTTGCCGCCGCGGGTGTGTGCTGGGCCTTGAGCGCCGGTTCGCGCGATAGCCTTCCCCCCGCCATCGCCTGCGTCGCATGTCTGACTTCCTGGCATTGTTGGCGGCGCGAAAAAGCGGCGCCTCCCGCTTCTTCCCCCTCTCCCTGTACTCAGGGGGAGGGCTGGGGTGGGGGTCGCCTTTTGAATTGGCGGCGCTGTTCGCCCTTCCCGAAGAACCCTCACCCCGGCCCTCTCCCTGAGTACATGGAGAGGGGGAAAGTGGGGGCACATCACTGAACGTGTTTTCCAACGTGCAATCCCATTCACTCTCATTCACATCCACCGGCCGCACCTCCACGCCATGATCGCGGGCATCGCGCACCAACTGGGCCGGGGCGTAAAACCCCATCGGCTGGCTATTGAGAAGGGCCGCGCAAAACGCCGCGGGGTGATAGCGCTTCAGCCACGCGCTGGCGTAGACCAGCAGGGCGAACGAGGCGGCGTGGCTCTCAGGAAATCCATATTCGCCAAAGCCTTTGATCTGATCGAAGCACTGCTCCGCAAACGCCCGTTCGTATCCGTTGCGGAGCATCCCCTCGACGACGGAACGGTGAAATTGCTCGATGTGGCCGTTGTAACGCCACGCCGCCATGGCGCGGCGGAGCCGGTCGGCTTCGGCGGCGCTGAACCCGGCGGCGACCATCACCAGCTTCATCGCCTGCTCCTGAAACAGCGGCACGCCCAGCGTCTTGCCCAGCACGGCTTTCAGTTCCGGCTTGGGGAAGGAAACCGCTTCGATCCCCTCGCGCCGGCGCAGGTAGGGATGCACCATGTTCCCCTGGATCGGCCCGGGGCGCACGATGGCCACCTCAATCACCAGGTCGTAAAAACATTGCGGGCGCAAGCGCGGCAGCATCGACATCTGCGCGCGGCTTTCGATCTGAAAAACGCCCACCGTGTCGGCGGCGCTGGCCATGGCGTAAACCGCCGGGTCTTCGGCGGGAATGGTGTGCAGTTCGATAGGCGGATTGTCAGGATAGGTCTCGTTGACCATTTTGAATCCCTTGGCCAGGGCCGTGAGCATCCCCAGGGCCAGAATGTCCACCTTGAACAGGCCCACCGCGTCCAGATCATCCTTGTCCCACTCGATGATGGTGCGATCTGCCATGGCGGCGTTTTCAATCGGCACGCATTCGCTCAGGGGGCGGCGGCTCATCACCATCCCGCCCACGTGCTGGCTGAGATGGCGCGGAAAACCGAGCAGTTCGCCGGCCAACTGGATGGTGAGGCGCACGGTCCGGTCGTCGGGGTCCAAGCCCACTTCGCGGATTTTAGTTGCATTTAATACGCCGCGATCCCACCAGTCCTGGCGCTTGGCCATCTGGCCCACGGCATCGAGCCCCAGGCCCATCGCCTTGCCGACATCGCGCACCGCCGAGCGGGCCCGGTAGGTGATGACCTCGGCCGTCATGGCGGCGCGCTCGCGGCCGTATTTGTCGTAGACGTATTGAATCACTTCCTCGCGCCGCTCGTGTTCAAAGTCGATGTCGATATCCGGCGGCTCGTTGCGGGCCGTGGAGATGAATCGTTCAAACAGTACATCCACGCGGTCGGGATCGACGCTGGTTACGCCGATGCAGTAGCAGACCGCGGAATTGGCGGCCGATCCGCGCCCCTGGCAGAGAATCCCGCGCGAGCGGGCGAAGCGCACCAGGTCATAAACCGTGAGAAAATACGCCGCGACGTTCAGCTCTTCGATGAGTTTGAGCTCATGCTCGATCTGCCCGCGCACCTTGGGCGGGACGCCCGCGGGATAACGATTCTGTGCCCCGGCCCAGGCCAAGTCCGCCAGGTATTGCCTGGGCGTCCGGCCCGGCGGGGCGATTTCGTCGGGGTATTCGTAGCGCAATTCATCCAGCGAAAAGGCGCAGCGAGCGGCGATTTCCGTGGTTCGGATGATAGCCGCGGGCAGATCTGCAAAAAGCCGCCGCATTTCCAGGGGCGGTTTGAGAAACCGCTCGCCGTTGGGAAAGAGGCGAAAGCCCACCTGCTGAATGGTGCAGCCGTGACGCACGCACGCGAGCACATCCTGCAACATGCGCCGGCGGGGGTCGTGATAGTGCGCCTGATTGGTCGCCAGCAGGGGAATGCCGCAATGTTGGCTGACCGATTGCGCCTCGCGAAAAAGCGGCTCGTCAAGACCCTCGTGCAACCGCGAAACCGCCAGGGAGAGGCGATCTCCCATGGCTTCTTTGAGAATCCCGGCGGCTCGCTGCAATTCGCCCGCATCGGCCGGCGGCGCTTGCGGATCGATATTGCGGCTGGCCAGCGCCGCCAGCAGTCCATCGGATACCGCCAGCAGATCGGCAAGGTGAAGAAGGCAGGCTCCTTTTTCCGCGCGGCGCTTGCCGTCGGTGAGGAGGCGGCAGAGATTGGAATATCCCGCGCGATTCTCCGCCCAGACCAGCACATCGGGCGAATCGGCGAATCGCAATCGCGCGCCGACGCACAATTTAATCCCCGCCCCCTTGGCCGCCTGATGGGCGCGAACCACACCGGCCATGCTGTTGATGTCGGTGATTCCAATCGCCGCATATCCCAACTCGGCGGCGGCGTTGACCAGTTCATCCGGATGCGACGCCCCGCGGAGAAAGGAAAAGTTGCTCACCACGTCCAGCTCCGCATACGACGCGGACGCGGCCGGGGCGACGAACAGCCGCGCCGGCAGGGGGGTGCGAAGTTTTGGATCGGGCTTTTCGGGCATAAAACGCAGAATATTCACCGCCCGGTCGCAGTAGCGACCTAGAGGCGCGGAGGACGCGGAGGTGAATTAGGACTGAGGACTGAGAGACGGAAAATGCGATGATCGCTGGTTTTCCTCTGCGTCCTCCGCGCCTCTGCGGTTCAATTGCATTTTTGTATTTAAGCGGTCATTCAAAAATCCCGTGCAGATACCACTGATTGCTTTCCATCACGCGAAAGACCCAGAAGCGGCTGCCGCCGGCGTCACTGACGTCGAAATAATCGCGCGTCTTGGCGGAGCCGTTCCACCATTGGCCGGCGATGCGCTCGGGGCCGTGAACGTGTGCCAGCTGGTGCGCCTGGTTGTTATCCGTGAAGGCGACGGGGCGGCCATCGCGGCTTTCCGAGGGCGTCACCATCACGGCGATCAGCCGCGGCGATGGCAACAGGCACAAAGGCCGCGGGGCTGCGACTGGGCGAGGCTCGCTGCCGCTTGCCGGCATTTTCCCCGTCGCCGGTTTTTTGGCGGAGGCTTCTCCTTGCCCCCGATAGCAAAACGCCCACTCGGGCACGTGCGCCTCGACCAGCTCAGCCCATTCGGCCACCTCGCCGAATTTGGCGGCGAGGCGCTCGATGAGATGGTCCAGCTCGGCCGCGTTGTGCTCGCCTTTGCCGGCGATCAGGGCCGTCTGCTCATCGCCCAATCTTTCGGCGGACGTGATCGACAGGCGGACGGCGCTGAAACCTTCATCGCTCTGCAGATTCTCCAGCGTGTGGCGCAGCAGCATGAACAGGTGTGCCGCGTTGCGCGAGCTGCGCAGCAATCCGACGGTTTTTTCGATGGCCGGCGCGTAGGGCTGGCGCAGGATCAGGCGCAATTGCCGAGCGCCCAGCCCGCGGGCGGCCAGCGATTTGGCGGCCTCATCCACCACCTGCCGCAGGGCCAGCTCGAGCGTTTCGAACGATTCGACAACGCCGTCGAATTCGATCTCCGCTTGTATGGCCGTTCGATGCGGCAGCCAGTTCAGCGGCTCCGCCAATGCTCCCGTGGCCTGATCGATGCGCGCCAGCAATGCCGGCCCAAACCGGCGAACCAACTCGTCGCGCGGAATTCGCAAAAGAATCCCGATGGTTCCGATGCCCAGGGCGTGCAGCGTCTGGGCCGTTGGCGCATCCAATCGCAACGCCTGCGGCGGCAGGCGCGAAAGAGCGGCCAGGAGATTTTCACGGCTGCAAATGATGGGGGAATTTTCTCCAAACGCGGCAAGCGCCCACGCCGCTCCGGGCGTCGGGGCGATGGCCACGGCGGCGCTGATATGCAGGCGTTTCATCGCCGCGTCCACGCGGGCGGCCAGCGTGTGCAGATTGCCAAAGAGCAATTCCAATCCCGTCGCATCCAGCCAGATCGAAAAGGGCGGCCCGATGGCCACATTGGGGCTGAATCGCTTGAGCCAATGCCCCAGCGCTTCCAGCGCGCGGCGGTCCTTGTCCGGTTCCGCTTCGGCGACGGCCAGCGCGCTGCAATGCGCCTTGGCCTGTGCCAGCATCATCCCCACCGCCACCGGCGGCGGCGCCTCGGGGCTGAGGGCCGTCACGGTCTGGCGATGGTTGGTGCTTTCGATCAGCGCCAGCGCCTTATGCCGTAGCCCGGGCCGGCGGCGCCGCACGCGGTCGATGGGCCAATACGGAAGCTGCACGCACATCACTTGTTTCGCGCAGTTCGGTTGTTTTTCGCACGTCACCTGTTTCACGGTCCACCTCCAGGAGAACGCTTTCTCCCAATCGTCCTCCATGACCGTGCAGCAATTCGATGATCCAGCTTTGCGTGTCGCCGTCTTCCATCGCGTCAGTTTCGTCTTTCAACACCGGCCGCACGCGCCAGCGCGTGGCCGCGGCATAATGACTGGCCGAAGGCGATTTATTTCGCGCCTGCGGCCGCATAAAAACGCCCACGCCGCCGCCCGCTTCGGCGGCAAGCTGCAAGCGCCGCGCCTCGATGTCGCCCAGGCGGTCCAGCAAAGTGAGCGTCGCGCTGACGCCTTTGCAGCGGAGACATTCCGCCAGCGCCGAAATCTCCTGCCCCCTATTTCGCGGCCGCAGCAAAATGACCCGCCGCAAATCCACGCCGGCCATCGCGATGGCGGTGGGATGCAACTCGCGGCGCGGATCGCTGAAGACCACCACGCCGTCCCCCGCCCCCTGCGCCGCCCGGGCCAGCAGCAGGGCGGGGAATCTGGGAGCACAACCGCCGGCGTCAAAAAGCAATTCATGAATCGCCCCCCATTGCAGGCCGCCGCTGGGGGCAATCGCGTCCAGGGCCGCCAGGCCGGTGGGGAAAAAATCGCGAGGGCGATCGGCGCATCGCCGCGCCAGCAGCGCGCGCGGCAGGGCGATTTTGTCGGCCAGTGTCAGCATGGCGAGGAGGTCCTAAGAGGGCTTCCCAGAGTTTCCCAGACGGCTTCTCAAAGTTCGTATTTTGTTAGGGTAGCGATGGAGGTGGGGGGCGTCAAGAAAAATCGGTGGGGGGATGCGCGATGTCACGCAACGTTCAGGAACATTGAGGAATTGCCCGACTCAATGGTTAAAAATGATCACCGGTGGATTGCCCGGCTGGGATTTTCAAAATCAACGTGCCTCGTGAACCATCGGGTCGATAATTGGACCCACGTACAATCCGTGCGAATCGAGGTTCTTGTTTTGCCAGCCGGCATCTCGTCTGTAATGCTTTGGCTGAAACTTCCAGATGCTGAGCTTTTGCTTAAGGCGGTTTTCGACATCTCCGTCTGTGCTCGTAGACTCAAACCAGTTGAACGCCTTTGAACCTCGCTCGGATGCGTCAAGTTGGCGGAAGTGGTTATAGATGTAACAAGCCATCTCGAAACGCCACTTCTGTTTTTTCGTCATACCGCGCCGCCCACCCTCGCGCCGCAGATGCATTTTGTTGCCGTGTGATCCGGCGGCGCCCATGAGAAGATCGCAAAGCTGAAGCCGAACAAATCTCTTGCTGTTCACGAACTGCACGTTTATCGCCAATCGAGGCAAATAGAAGGAATTGGGAAGGCTTTCGACGCGCTTACGTAATTCGTCGGTGTGGTGTTGACTGGAGTGTCCATCGAGACGGATCGTCACGTGATAGTCACTGACGGGATTGAAACTCGGCAAATATCGAAGCCCGAAATGGTGTTTCAGGAACTGATAACAGATTCGGAATTGGACATCCAACGAACTTAAGTGAGGGTCGTCAGGAGCCGGCACGTGGACATAAGCGCGGTCTAAAAAGATCAGATCTGGCGATAGACAAGACCACTGTTCCGGAGATGGTGAAAGAACGTATCGACAAGCCACTTGTAGCCCTTGATATTATTGCCCGTTACCGAACTCCATTTAAT
>JBEKYH010000030.1:0-19476 GCA_049511115.1 Tepidisphaeraceae bacterium
TCTCGCCGCGCACTAAGCGGCGACCAGAATCGGGCCGGCGCCCGCATGAGGTGCTCACCGCCATCCGAGCACCCCGCCTTCGCCAATCATTGGCAATTCCACCCAGACCTTTTTGAATTGCCGCGAATGCGATATTTCCATCTTACGCCAGGCTCTGACCGCCGATCACGGCCAGAGATTCCTGGACCGTATTGCGCCGATTCCATCTCGTTCCAAACCGACCTTGCCATTTGTGCTCGACGACCTGATCGCTTCGTCGCGCGGCAAGACAGGCCATCCGTGGGCGGATGGACTGAAACGATTTCGATGGAATGAGGACCTTCCGATTTCGGCGTGCCTCCGAGATTCTCTCAGCTGCACCCCGCGGCGACTGCATTGCCGTCTTTCGCCGGTTCGAAGAGAAAAAAGACGTCTTTCACCGCAAAGGCGCAAAGATCGCAAAGCAAATCAAAAGAATTAACGCTGAGTTATTGATTTGAATTCTTCGCGACCTTCGCGTCTTCGCGGTAGAAATGCATTTGGCTTTTCTCCATCGGAAGAGCTCCCGACTACGGGTCATGGGCTAACACCCACAAGTTCACGTCAGCGGCTCGAACCTGCTGAGCGTGACTATGCCAGGACAGGACGCCTGCCGTTTCCTCGCCGTCTGCGGCAAGCGTGAGTTCAGGCTGACAGGTTCCAAAATCCCACTCGGCGAATCCCCCAGGGGCGTACCGCGCGCCTTCGTCACCCCGCGGTGACGAACCGCCGCCAAATATCGCGGTACAAATTCTCCATATCCCGCGCAAACTCCCCCGCATTCATCAACGGCGAATCCGCCATGCGCTTTCGCAGTGTCCCACGCAACTCCGCGCGCCGCGCGTCATCCTTCGCCAACTCCACCGCGATCCGCACATAGTGCTCCGCATTCGCGGCGACCAGTTCTGGCAGCCCCAGATTTCCCAAGATGGACGCCCCACCCCGCCCCTGCGTGGTCTGCCCGCGCAAAGTGACGACCGGCACCCCCATCCAGAGCGCATCGCAGGTGGTGACCCCGCCGCCGTAGGGTAGGGGGTCCAGGAGAATGTCGATCCGCCGGTAGGTGGCCATGTACCCTTCCCACGGCTGGCGGGCCACGAATTCCACTCGATCAGCCGATATTCCCAATTCCGACAATCGCCGCCGGATGTTTTCGCGCGGGGGTCCGTCCGGGCAGTTCAGCAGCAGCCGGCTCGACGAAATCTCTCCCATCACCTTCGCCCACAATTCCAGCGCCGCCGGCGCGACTTTGGAAAAATTTGTCAAACACCCAAACGTAACCGCCGCCCCCGCCGCTCGCGGCGGCGCAATCTCCGGCGCTGTGCCGCCCGGCTGGTAGCACCAGAACGTATGCGGCAACCGCACCGTCTGCTCGCTGTAACAACTCACATCCGAATCCGGCGGATCGAGAAACGGATCCGATATTCGATAGTCCATCGCCTCCAGTCCCGTGGTCCCCGCATATCCGAGCCAACTCGCCTGCACCGGCGCGGGCTTGCGCGCGAAAATCAAAATGCGATTGCGATTGGTATGCCCGGCCAGGTCGATCAGGATATCGATCCCATTGGTGCGGATCAGTTCCGCCGCGGCTTGATCGTCCAGCGTCAAAATCGACCGCCACGCATCGCAGTGGGATTTGAGTTTTTCAGTGAGCGAATCGGGCCGCGCCACCGCGGCAAAGGCGAAGATTTCAAAATTCTCGTGATCGTGATTGGCCAGCAGCGGCAGGAGATTCCACCCCACCTGATGCTGCCGGAAATCGCCGGACAGATATCCGATGCGGAGCCGCCGATCCGGCGAGCGATCATTCTCCAGCGGCGGTAGCGCGTGCCGCAGGGTTTTGGCGTAGGCATCGTTCCATTGCCGATGCTCGCGCAAGACGGCGGGGGCGTCAAAGTCGGGATGAAGCTGAATCGCCAGCAGCCGATTGCTGGCGACGATCGCATTAGGCGCCAACGCCAGCGAGCGATCGTAATACGCGATCGCATCGCTCAGTCGCCCGTTGGCCTGCATGACCGCCGCGAGATTGGCGTGGATTTCCGCATTGTCCGGCCGCAGGGCCAGGGCCCGACTGAACGCGGCCTCGGCTTCGGGAAATCGCCCCTGCTTCAGTCGCACCACGCCCAGGTCGTTGTGAGCCTCGGCGTTGTTGGGATCGAGCGCTATCGCCTGGCTGTAAGCGGCCGCCGCTTCATCCATGCGCATGCGGCTGAACAGCATGGACGCCAACGCGACGAGGATCGCTCCATCGCGCGGGTGCAACGCCACGGCCTGCGTGAGACAGGTGATGGCATCGTCGATTCGCCCGCCTTTGCGCAGGGCCGAGCCGAAGTTGACCAGCACCTCAAACCGATTGGGGACCAGCGCGATGGCGCGATTGAATGCCGCATACGCTTGGTCGAATTCGCCGAGTCCGGCCAGCGCGTTACCCAGATTGTTATGCGCCTCGGCAAAATCGGGACGCGCGGCAACGGCCCTGCGATAACAGTCGATTGCCTCCTCGACCTCGCCTTTATCCTGCAGCGCGTTGCCCAGGTTGCACAGGCTCTCCGCCAGGTCAGGCCGCAGCGCAATCGCCTGGCGATAGGCGCTGATCGCCTCGTCCAGCCGCCCGCGCTTTTGCAAAGCGCTGGCGCAATTGTGATAAAGCTGGGGAAGGTCGGGCCGCAGGGAAATCGCCCGCTGAAACAGCGCGATGGCGGAATCCAGATCGCCGCGCTCGGCGAAAAGATTGGCGCGATCATTGAGCAGTCCGCCATCATCGGGGCGCAGCGCGAGGGCGCGGTCCAGGCAGCGCGCCGCATCGTCCAATCGGCCGCCACGTTGCAGCACGCGCGCCATTCCCTGCAAAGCCGGCGGAGAATCCGGCTGTGCCGCGAGCACCTGACGATAGATCGCTTCGGCCTCGATCCATTGCCCTTCGCGCAATTTTTGACCCGCCAGATTGAGCGCTTCTTGAAGTGTCATTGTTCCGGTGCGTTGATCTTGCGCCACATCTGGAGATAGGCGGCCTCGACCTCGCGCGTGAATCGGTTCGCATCCATCAGCGGCGACCGCTCCATCCGTCCACGCAGGCCGGCGCGTAAATCCGCAAGTCGCGGCTGATTGCCGGCCAATTCCGCGGCGATGCGAACGTAATCGTCGGCTGTATACGCGAGCAATTCCGGCAATCCGACATTGGAAAGAATCGTTCGCCCGCCGCGCCCGACGGCCGTGGCTCCGTTGAGAGACACGACTGGAACTCCCATCCACAGGGCATCGCACGTCGTAATTCCGCCGCCGTAGGGAATCGGGTCCAAAGCGATATCAATGCGGTGATAGGCCCGCATGTAATCCACCCACGGCTGCATGGCGAAGAATTCCAGCCGGGCGGCCCCGACGCCGCGCGAAGCAAACTTTTCCTCCACAACCGCCCGATGCGACCCGGCCGGGCAATTGAGAATGAGCCGCGACGCGGGAACGGCGGCCAGCACCTTGGCCCACAAATCCATGGCTGCCGACGAGACCTTGGCGAAATTGTTCAGGCAGCCAAACGTGACGGGTGCGCCCGATGCCGACGGCAGGGGGGACACCTCCGGCGATTCACCGCCGGGTTGGTAGCACCAATAACTTGTCGGCAGCCGAATCGTCTGCTCGCTGTAAACCGTCAGATCACCATCGGGCGGATCGAGGTGCGGATCAGATAACCGGAAATTCATCGCCTCCAGTCCGGTAGTGCCGCAATAGCCGAGATAAGTCAGTTGCACCGGCGCCGGCTTGCGCGCAAAGAGCAACATGCGGTTGTCGGCCATGTGCAATGACAGGTCCACCAGGATGTCGATCTTATCCGTCTGGATAAGCTCGGCGGCCTTGGCGTCGTTGACGCCCAGGATGCTTCGCCACACATCCGCGTGCGAGCGGAGTTTTTCCGTCAGAGCGTCGGCGATCGCCGAATTGGAATAGCAGAAAATCTCGAATCGCTCATGATCATGATTGGCCAAAAGCGGCAATAAATCCCAGCCGACGACATGCTCGCGGAAATCGGGCGAGACATAGCCGATGCGCAAACGGCGCTGTGGCCCATCCTCGCGCGGCTCACTCTCATGCCGCAACATCAGCGGCTTTAGCGGCTCGGCATGGCGCAGATTCCATAGCCGATGCTCGCGCAGAATCGCCGCGGCGTCGTAATCGGGATGGAAGTAGAGCGCATAAACGCGATTGCTGTCGGCCGCGGCATTCGTTGGCATTAATTCGACCGCGCGCTCGTAGCAGGCGATGGCCTGATCGAGTTCGCCGATCTTTTTCAGGGCCACGCCGAGATTGTTCTGGATGGTCGTATCTTCGGGGTCCAGCGCGGCGGCCTGGCGCAGGCAGAGAATGGCCGGATCCATGTCGCCCATGGTCGAAAGCGCCACGCCCAAGCCGGCATGAGTTCGCGCCAGCGTCGGCTTGAGGCTCACGGCGCGATTAAATGCCGCAATGGCCGGGTCGAGAAGTCCCTGCTGGCTGAGGACCAGACCGAGTCCCTGGTAGGCTTCGGCCAGATTGGGCCGCAGAACGACCGCCTGCCGGAAGGCGTCGGTCGCCGCTTCCCAGTCGCATACCGCCGACATCGCCAGGCCCAGCCCGCAATGTGCGTCGGCGTATTCGGGCCGCAGCGTCACCGCCTGTCGAAATGATTCCGCCGCCGCTTGCGGATCTCCCATGGTCAGGAGCAAAGTGCCCAGGGTGTTATGGGCTTCGGCCATGTGCGGCGTAAGCGAGATTGCCTGGCGAAGCGCGGCCTTAGCTTCGTCCCAATCCCCTTTTTTGCGAAGCGCCTGCCCCAGGCTCACAAACGCGACGGCAAAATCGGGCTTCAGCGCCACCGCCTGCCTGAATGAAACGATCGCCTCATCGAGCAATCCCTGCTCTTCCAGCACCGCGCCGATGGCGCGAGCGGCCTGGGCGAAATCAGGTTTGTTCCCCAACGCGGCGCGGTGCGCGGCAAGGCTCTTGTCCCATTCTCCCTTGCGGGCCAGCGCGTTGCCCAGGTTGTGGTGTGCCTCAGCGAAGTTGGGACGCAGGCGGATCGCCACTTCAAACGCCGCGATTGCTCCTTCAAGATCACCCAGGTCCTGCAGCGCGTTGCCCAGGTTGAGTTGTGCCTCGACGTAATCGGGTTTTAATTCCAGCGCGCGCCGGGAGGCACGCACCGCCTGATCTGGCTGTCCGGCTTTGCGCAGCGCATTGGCCAGATTGAGATGCGTCTGGGGCAGATTCTCGGACAGCGCCAGCGATTGGTTGAATGCCTAGATCGCTGCCTTGGACCTCCCAAGCTGATCCAGCACGACGCCTTTGTTGAGGTAGAAGTCGGGCGATTTGGAATTCAGGGCGATTGCCTTGTCGATGTGGACCAGCGCCTCCTGAGCGTGCCCGGACTGAAACGCGACAAGGCCCAATAAATGCAGGGCGTGCGCGTAGTTGGGCTGATCTGACAGTACGCGGCGATAAAGCTGTTCCGCTTCGCCAAGGCGTCCGGAGCGATGGTGAATCACCGCCTGCTGCATGATTTCCTGAATTTGTTGAAGTGTCATAACCCTCTGTCGGAATTGAGACCTTCCGCGATAGCCTCCACGATTTGCCCTATCGGTCCCTTCCAGTCTCCCCTTTGCTGCTGACGAAATAAACGCATCGTCGGATACCAGGGAGAATCGGTTCTTGCCAGCATCCACCGCCAATCCGGCGTATGCTGGAGCAACAGCCACACCGGCTTGCCCATCGCCCCGGCCAGGTGCGCCACCACGGTATCCACTGCGATGACTAATTCCAGATTGGCGATCAGCGCCGCCGTATCCGCGAAATCGTGCAGGTCGGCGGTCCAATCGACGAGATTCATTCCCCGCGGCGGATTCGCTGCTTGCAAGGCGGCCTCGCCTTTTTGCAGGCTGAAAAATGTTATGCCGGGAACCTGCGCCAACGAGGCGAGCTGCGAAAGATTCAGCGACCGATCGAGGTCATTGGTATCCTTGGGGCGTCCGGCCCAGGCCAGCCCGATTTTGCGGCCGGCGATGTTTGCCATGCGATTCCGCCATGGTGCGGCCAGACTCTCCTCGGCCCGCAGATAGGGAATATCGGCCGGGATGTTGGACAGATTCGTCTTGAATATGTGGGGCAGGCTCATCAGCGGGCATCGCACGTCATGCGATGGCAGAGGCTCATTGGGGGCGATCCATTTCTCGACTTGAACCAATGAGGCGAAGAGGCGATGCAATTCCTTTTGCACTGCGACGATGACCTTTCCGCCGGCCTGACAGACGCGCGGAAGGTAGCGAATGAACTGAATCGCGTCGCCGAATCCCTGTTCGGCGTGGATCAGGAGGCGCCGGCCGGCCAGATCGGAACCATCCCAAAGCGGCTGCGTTAATTCCCGCCGGCGCGGGTTGGCTTGCCACTGCGAACCCCACTCCAATTCGCTCCAGCCCTGCTCAAAATCACCCCGCAGCATCAGGATCACGCCCAGGTTCCAATGGGCCATCGCGTAATCGGGACGGAGTTTCAGGGCCGATTGGTATTCCTCCGCGGCGGCTTCAAGATCGCCGCTCTGGTAGCGCAAGACGCCCAGATTATTGTGCGCCTCGGCATAGTCCGGGCGAAGGGAGAGAGCGCGAGTCAGGGCTTCTGCGGCCTCATCGCGCCGGCCCAGTCGCATCAATGCCGCCCCGAGATTGGCGTGGGCTTCGGGCAGATTTGGCTCCAGCTCGATGGCGCGTTGCAGGAAGGCGACGGCCTCCTCGAAGTGGTCGGCTTTGAGCAGCGCGCCGCCGAGGCTGTTGTGCGCTTTTGCATCAGCCGGCCGCAGAGAAACGGATCGTTTGAATGCCGATGCCGCCTCGTCATAGCGGCCCAGATGAAAGAGCGCGCCGCCCAGGTTCAAGTGCGCGTCAGGTGAGTCCGGACGAAGAAAGACGGCCTGCTTGAAGGCTGTGAGAGCCTGCTCGAACTGCCCCTTGTCGAGCAGCGCCAAGCCGAGGGATTGGTGTCCTTCCGGCTGACGGGGCGACAGAACCAGCGCCTGCTTTGCGGCGGCGACAGCCTCGTCGAGCTTGCCTTGAGTTCGTAGCGCTTCGGCGAGATTGGTCAGGGCCTTGGGGTTGTTCCAATGAAGTCCCAGGGCCGTGCGATAGGCGGCGATCGCGTCATCAAGGCGAGTGAGTTTGTGCAGCGCGACGCCCAGGTTCATGTGATAGGAAGCCGACGAGGGGCTGATCGCCACGGCCCGGCCGATCAGTTCCACCGCCTCCGCGAATCGGCCATTTTGCAACGCGACGACGCCAGCGCCATGTAGCGCCGCCGCATCGTTGGGTTGTTGGGCCAAGACCTGCTGGTACAGCGCGTCGGCTTCGGCCAATCGCCCCGCCTGATGAAAAGCGGCGGCTCGTTTCAGTGCGTCATCCATGTATGGTCAAAGTAACTAATCGCGAGGGTTAGTCCATCATGTGCAGATGAGAAGCCCCCTCCCCAGCCCTCCCCCGGAAATACCGGGGGCAGGGGAAAGATGCTGCCGCTCGGTTTTTCGAGGAGGGCTGGTTTAATTGCCTGCCGCGGCGGCGGGAGCGGGCGGTGTCCCCGCGCCCTGATCGTCATGCGGAATCTGCACCAGGAATGACGGATCCGGCTCTTCGACGATCCCGTTAGCCGTCTGCACTTTATGCATGATGACTTCGCCGTTAACGGCGTTGGCCGGATATTGCTTCATGGCCGCAATGAGGCTGGGATCGAGCACCTGGACGCGAGGCACCATCACCTTCACGTCCTTCCCGTCGACGACGAGATCGTTTTTGTAACCCGGCGGCAGCGGAGCGGGCAGCACGAGGACTGGCTTGTTTGGATTATCCGAGTGCGCCACGCTGGCGTCCTGCGCCTGCACGGCGCCGATTGGCCAGGAGCCGATCAGCACGGTGCTGATTGAAGCGCCGTGGTAGTAATAGGCCTGAATTCCCATGGCCCGCGCCTGCCGCACCGCATCGACGGCATATCGCTTGCGATCGGGGCTGCCCTTATAGGCCGCGATCTGCAGCGCCCAGTAGCCCGGCGCGTTGCGAAGGTCCCATTCCGGCGGCGCCGACGGATCCGGCCCCGACAGCGGCTGGAAAATACAAGACGCAAACGGAGTGTTCCCCGAATCATCGCGCATCTGCGTGATCATCTTCCGGTCGGCCTGAGCGCGGGCCATCTCCGCCGGCTGGCTCTTGTCGTCGTAAGTCTTGTAAAAACCGTAATACAGCGTGCTTTGGTTTTCGCCGTGCAGGACGTACCAGTCGCGCGAGTGGGTCTTGGCGATCAGTTGCGCCTTGAGGCGCTCAGAATCCGGCACATGCGTGGCCCCGTCAATGGTCAGGCAAAAGAGCGTCCATTGCGCTCCGGCAGGTATATTTGGAAACCCTGAATCACTGGCCGCCGCAACTGGCGCGGCCTGAGCGTTTGGCGAAGCGGCCGCCGACGCGTCAGTCGGCAAAGCCCCGGACGACTGCGACAGTGTTTGCGCCGCCGGCGTCGGAGGCGCTGGTGGAGGCGGCGAAGGGGGCGAGCAGGCTGTCACTGTCGCCGCCGCAAAGATCGCGAGAATCAGAAATCCACACCGTCTCATGTCCGCCACGTCAGGTAAGCTGCGGGATTATATCCCCCAGGGAGCGTTTTTGCAGCGCCAAAAGTTGCTTGCAGCCGACAACGGCTAAGTCGAGCATGGCATCGAGGCCTTTGCGATCGAATCCGCCGCCATCTTCGGCAGAGCCTTGCACTTCGACAAATTTTCCATCGGCGGTGTAGGCCACGTTCATATCCACTTCCGCGCGCGAATCCTCGGAATAATCCAGGTCGAGCAGCGCCTCCCCCTTTACGCACCCCACGCTCACCGCCGCCATCGGCTGATTCAGCGCCGCCGGCGCGTCAATCGCCGCCAGCGCATCGGCCAAGGCGACATAAGCCGCACAGATGCTGGCCGTTCGCGTCCCGCCGTCAGCCTGCAACACCTGGCAATCCAGCGCGAGAGTATTTTTCCCCAACTTGGATAAATCCACCGCCGCCCGCAGCGCCCGCCCGATGAGGCGTTGAATCTCCGTGCCGCGCGAATCGGTGTGCCCCGTCGAAGGCCACGCCTTTCGCTGCGGCGTGGACGCCGGCAGCATCACATATTCCGCCGTGAGCCACCCGCCGACGCGCGTGGGCGGAAACCACTTAGGCACCTCCGGCGTCACCGAAGCCGTCGCCAGGATGACGGTCTTACCCTGCGTCCAAAGGACCGACCCCGCCGGCGCGGCCGTGAATCGCCGCTGGATGGTGATAGGGCGAAGAGCGTCGAATTCGCGGCCGTCATTTCGCATGAAGGGAGGATAACGCAAATGAATAAAAAGCAGAATGAACGCTGAGGCACGGAGAAGCTGAGGAAGAAAATGCGGAGAACGGCAAATCTGATTTAAAAGTCGCAAATTGACTTGGAATTCCTCGTCTTTCCTACCTCGGCGCCTCAGTGCCTCAGCGTTCATTTCTCTTCCCGCGCGCCCAGAACGGACGTTCAGCCGACTTGCTGACGACCTGTTTCGGCTTCGCTACGGCGCTTTCGCCGGCAAAACCCCCAGGTCCACCGTTGCCGGCTGTGACACTGGAATGGTGAAGAAATAATCAACCACTGTGTAGGTCTGCACGATTCCGCCGTCGCTGGGCGATGACGGAGGCGGGTTCGTCGGTTGGGCGCTGACATTGAGCGAGTAGGTTCCCGGGTTCAAGCCAGTGACCGCGAAGGTCCCGTCGGCGCCGACGGGGGCTGTCGTCGTAATGAGATACTCGTCCGACGCCTCCAATTCGGTTGCCTTATTCGCGGCCGTCCGGGCGGCTGTGCCGCGATCGGCATCACGCATTTGGTTGATATCCGGCGGCAGTTCCGCGGCCGGGCCATAGCGCCGGAGGAAAACGCTATCGGGCGCTTGGTAACCGGCCACCTGGAGAACCTTGCCCCGGAGTGTCGTCTTCCCCTGCCCGAGCAGTACGTCGAGATGTTGGCCTGGCGACATCTTGAGTGATGCCATCACCGAGTGCGTATCGTCGCTGAAATCCGGGCCGCTGGGCGGGTAGACGCTGACATTGGCGGAGCCGGGCCACATGGGGACGGAGACATGCCCGTTCTCATCAGTGACGTATTTCGCTTCGGCACGGATGAAGAATTTGGGATCGCGGCTAAGACTGTTGAAAACCAGCGCCTCCATGCCGGCGGCAGGCTTCCCGCCCCAACTGGCGGTCACGTCGAACGATGTCCAGGGAGTGAGTGTGACAGTTTGATCGCCGCCGCCGGGGATAATCGCCCAACCATCGGGATGGGAAATGACCAGCATGTAGGGACCGGCCGGCGGGGAAAAGCGAATGACGCCATCCTCCCCCGCGCTGGCGATTGGAGTCGCGTCGTCGTAGCGAGCCGGTCCCAGGGGAAACCTCAGGCGCATCTCTGGTGTATCCATGTACGCCTGCGCGCCGGTGGCCTGTGCCCCGGTGGAGGTAAGGACAGTAATAGACGAGCTCGTCGCGCGGGTCAGCTTCAACTCCAGTTGCGCTTCTTTTTCTGAAGCCTTCACCAGAGGCGTTCGCGTTGTGGTGTAGCCGTCGGCTTCGACCTGGAGGAAATAGCCGATGCAACCGTCGTAAAACGTCCAGTTCACGTCGCCGCCGGGTAATTCCACGGTTGAATCCGGGAGCACGCGTTGCAGGTCGATGCCAAATCCGCCGGGATCGCCTCCGGGCGTGACGCGAACGTGGTCGATGACCTGGTTGGTTTGTTCATCGAGGACGCGCAGATGGATGGTCATTGTCGCGTTGTGCGAGCGTACCGGAGGCACAGGAGCGAGGACGGCGAGCTTGGCCAGCGGGTGGCCGACGAACGTGCCGTCCCTCATGGCTGCATTCACGTCCATGTCGAAATGGGCCGCGTTAAACCAATCGCCGCCCTGCTGAACGGCAACGCCGTCAACGGTTCCGTCGGCGGCGGGAACGGAAAAATGTCCAGCGGCGTCGGTGGTTGCCGCTAAGGGATAACTAATGACCGGGGTCTCCTCGCTTTGCCGTACCGGCATACCCAACAGGTCATCGAAGAGCCGCACCGTGACCGGCGCATTAGCAATAGGCCGGCCCGCGTCATCGAGGATTTTGCCTTCGAGCGTCTGGCCGATGCCGCTCATGGCTACTTTGTACGTCGGCGGAACACAGCCCCAGAACGCGAAGACGCGCGGCGTTTTTCCCGGCGAGGTCACCAGGAATGCCTGGCGAATCGCCCGGTCGCACAAAAGGCGGATTTGGCCCGCGGCGTCCGTCTGGCCGACAGTTTGCGCCGAATCATCCATATGGCCCTGGGCGATGACGCCGTGTTCGGCGAGCGTTGCCAGCGTGGCGCCGGCGATGGGGCGGCCGCCGTCGCTATCGACGACGCTTACCGTCACTGGTGAGTCTCCGGCGATCGTGTAGACGACCGGCGTCGCCGCAAGGGGCACGGGTTGCG
Organism: Tepidisphaeraceae bacterium; assembly: GCA_049511115.1. Lineage (GTDB taxonomy): Bacteria > Planctomycetota > Phycisphaerae > Tepidisphaerales > Tepidisphaeraceae > JBEKYH01. The sequence continues at coordinate 11,519 of JBEKYH010000030.1, forward strand.
CGGGGGCGGGATTGCCCGCGCCGGCGGCAGGCGCCGGTTTGTCGGCGGCAATCTGGGTGGTGGCGACGACGCCGGCGCTGACTCCGGCCAGCAGCAGAAGAGCTGCCGCTACGGATTTTGCCTGGTGCCAAAACATGGCTCGCATCGCTCCTTTGGCAATGGAATTGGAGAGGGGCATTGCCATCCCGTGGGCGGAAATCGACGACGAGATCGCCGCGGCGAGGTGCGCCGGCGCGTTCTGATTCGCATGGGGCAGCACGTCGCCCGCCAGTACGGCGGTGGTGGTTCCACAACCCATGCGCGCAAAAATCTGCTGCAATTTCACCAGGGCGCGTTGAATCTTTTTGTTGGTTGCGTCGGCCGAGATTCCCAGATCGGCGGCCACTGCGGCGTGGGTCTTGTTGTGAAAGAAACGCAGCACAACGGCCTTTTGTTCGACCGCGGAGAGTTTGCCGATCGCCGCATCGAGCAGAATCAGGGCCTTTGAATTGTCGAATTCCTGGTCTTCCTTGGTGAGTTGTACGCTTACCATCTGCGCGGCCCTCTTTTCATGCCGTCTGCGATTAACCTCTTTGCGCAGCGCATTGGCGGCACAATAGCGAGTCGCGCGAAAGAGCCAGGCGGGCAGGATCGTCCCCGGCCCAAGCGATCTCGCCTTGCTCGCGAGGATGAGAAAGACCGCCTGCGTCACGTCCTCGGCGAGGTGCCGGTCGCGCACCTGCCGACAGGCGGCGGAATAAATGGTGTCGATGTAGCGATTGACAAGGGCGGCGAAGGCCGGTTGCGATCCGCCGGCGTAGGCTGTGAGCAATTCGGCATCCGAAGGCGGCAATGATGGTTCACGGGTGCTCATCCGTTCCTATTATGTCGTGCCACGGAAAGTAGGACAGGAAAATCGCCCGGGAGGTTTTGAAACCATCCAGATATAATGAATCCATGCGACTACTGGTGGCCACAACCAACGCCGGCAAGGCCCGCGAATTCAGGCGGCTTTTGGCGGACTTTGAATTTGAAGTGGATGATCTGTCGGCCTTTTCGAGCCTCCCGGTCGTGGAGGAGACAGGCCACACCTTCGGCGCGAATGCGTGCCTGAAGGCGTCGTATTACGCCAAGGGGCTGGAAAGCTGGACGCTGGCAGATGACAGCGGCCTGGCGGTCGATGCCTTGAACGGTTCTCCAGGTGTCCACAGCGCGCGCTGGGCGCAAATGAACCAGGCCGGGCATGGCGACGCGGATAATAATTCACTGTTGCTGCGGCAATTAGAACTGGTGAGCGACGAGCGACGGACGGCGCGGTTTGTGTGCGTCCTGGCCCTCTCCGATCCGGCTGGGCGGATTGTCATGACGGCCAGCGATTGGGTGCACGGCCGAATCCTCCGCGCGGCTCGCGGCGAGGGCGGGTTTGGGTACGATCCGCTCTTTTTCCTGGATTCACACGGGAAAACCACCGCTGAGCTGCCGCCGGAGGAGAAGAATGCGCTGAGCCACCGCGGAAAGGCGCTGGCGAGGATGCGGGGCCTGATTTGCCGCTGGCGCGGCGCGAAAGTCGAAGGCCGAGATCGCAACAATTAAATATCGCCCCCGGCGCAGTTATTGACAATGCGCGCGGATTCTCGTGTATAAACAGGTCCATGAGCCGGATATTAATCGCCGTGAGCAGTCCGCTGGCGGCCAAGAAGTTGGCGCAGCCGGTGGCGGAGCTGGCGGCCAAGTTGGGAGCGGATGTACTGGTCGTGCATGTTTCCCGTCCCAGCGGCGGGCAGATGCGCGAGCAGGAGCAGACCGAGGGTGAGGCGGCCATCAGCCTGCTCGGCGGGCAGCTTTCCGATCGGGGGATTTCCGTTCAGACCCTTCTCATGTTCAGCGACGACATCGCCCGGGCCCTCTTGAACACCGCCATGGAGCGCGACATCAGCCTGATTGTCCTGGGGATGACCGGCAAAAATGTCTTCGCGCGGCTTTTGGCGGGAAATGTGCCGGTGGAATTGATTAAGAATACGCGCGTGCCAGTGCTTTTGCTGCCGCCCGACTGGTCGAAACCCATCTGAAACCGGCGCGAAAATCGGCCTCGCGCAAATTAATTTTTCGCATTGGGCATTTTCTTCTTTCCCGCGAGCGCGAGGGCGATATAATTCGCCCCCTCGGCAGCCGCGTCTGGCGAGGATTGCGAGGAGTTTGTTCTTCGCATGTGGCATATGCATTCGTTGGCCTGCGCGGAGAAGGAGAGTAAACGTCGATGGTCAGTGGCGAAGACTTTATCCCCAAGGAGTGCTTTCTCACCAAAGGGGTCGGCCGGCATGCCCAGAAGCTCATGAGCTTCGAGTTGGCGCTGCGGGACGCGGGAATCGAAAAGCAAAATCTGGTGCGCGTGTCGTCGATTTACCCGACGATGTGCAAAATCGTCCCCACCAAGGAAGGCATCACCAAGCTCAAGCCGGGCCAAATCACCTTCGTCGTCCTCGCCGAAGCCGCGACCGACGAGCCCAACCGCCTGATCTGCGCCGGCATCGGGCTGGCCATTCCTAAAAACCACGACCACGGCTACATCGCCGAGCATCACGGCTACGGGATGAGCGAGAAAAAGACCGAGGATCTCGTCGAAGACCTCGCCGCGACCATGCTGGCCACCACGCTGGGAATCCCCTTCGACGCCGACAAGGCCTGGGACGAGCGCGAGCAGCAGTACAAGATGAGCGGCGAAATCGTCAAGACCCGCCCGTTCGTGCAGACTGCTGAAGGCGATAAGAGCGGGCTGTGGACCAGCGTCGTCAGCGCCGTCGTCTTCATCATCGACAAGACCGTGGCCGAGAAGCACCCTAACGGCGGATCGGCGTCAGCGGCCAATCATGGCTCCAGCTCGCCCGCCAGCGCACCGACGATCTCCCTGTCGGCCGCGGGCAAGTAGGCCGCGATGGGCGTGCCGTTTTGTAAGCTGGCCGATCCGGCTGGCTACGTCGCTTGCGCGTGGGACTTAACGGCCGACCGCGTCGGGCGCGAATACTTCGTCGGCCTTTTCAAGCAGCGCCTCGACGCCATCCTGTGTCCGGCGATGAGTCCGGCGGCCGAACTCTCCGACCCGCAAAAAGCCCAGAACGCGCGCCAGTGCCGGACGGAATTGCTGGCCCGTCTCAATTCATTTCTCGCCGATCCAGCCGCTTTTGGGCGCATCACCATCCTCCGCCTCGACGCCTGGCAGGGGGAGGTTTTTAACCGCTACGGGATCGAGGACGCTTACCTCACCATCAAGGATCGGGAGAACGCCGCCGCATTGGCACTCCTACCAACGGTCTGCGCCGAACTGGACTCACTCAGCGGCGAGGCTCAGCTCATGGCCGCGATTCAGGGGCTTTTCGCCGGAAATATCTTTGATCTGGGCGCCAGCGCCACCGCCCAGGCGTTCATGGCCGCTGGACCCGATTTTTTCCAGGTCCGCAAGAGTCTTCGCCCCCGCCCCTGGCTGATCGATGACTTTGACGCCCTGGCCAAGCGGATGCTGGAAGGCCCGCCGCATCGCAAGGCCGTCTTCTTCATCGACAACGCCGGCGGCGATTTCGTGCTTGGGGCAACGCCGATGATGCGATGGCTCTGCCGCCGCGGCACGCGCGTCGTGCTGGCGGCCAACCAGGAACCGGCCCTGAATGACATGACGATTGCCGATGTCGAGCACTGGTGGCCGAAGATGGTCGCGGCCGAGCCGTCGCTGGGCGCCTTGCCGATTGAGCGCGTGAGCACGGGCACCGGCGAGCCGCTGATCGACCTGAGCAACATAAGCGAGGAACTCAACACAGCGGCGGCCGACGCGGACCTGGTCATCCTCGAAGGCATGGGCCGCGGCGTCGAGAGCAACCTCCATGCGCGCTTCTCATGCGACGCGATCAACCTGGCGATGATTAAGGACCAGGCCATCGCCCAGCGCCAAGGCGGCAAGGTGTTCGATCTGGTGTGCCGATTCCGGTAGGTCCGATAACAGGTGACAAGGTGACAAGGTGACCTGGTGACAAGGTGACAGGTAGCTTGGTATTTGGTCACCCCCTCACCTTGTCACCTTGTCACCTTGTCAAATTGAATCGCGGCGGATGCGCGTAAATTGCGATGAGTGTGATACGCGCATTTCATTGACGCTCCTCCCCCCCGCGCCTACGATGCTGCCGCTGGAGACAATTGAACGTCTTTGAGCGAGCGCCTACAAGCCAACGCATTGAGGAGACGAATGGAACGATCTGATTCACCCGCTTTCGGCCGACCTGGCCGCGGCCCGATGGCCATGCCGGTGGCGATGCCCGGCCCGACTGGTCCCGGCTACAACCGCTACCGCGAGATGACGCTGGAGGAGATGCTGCTGGAAAACCGCACGCTCTTCCTCGTCGGCGAGATCAACCACATTTCCGCGTCGCGCCTGATCATGCAGATGCTCTACCTGCAGAGCGTCAAGAAGGATCAGGACATCAATCTGTACATCAACTCGCCCGGCGGAGTGGTGGATGACACGCTGGCCATCTACGACACGATGAAATTTCTGAACTGCGACATCGCCACCTACTGCATCGGCCGGGCCGAGAGCGGCGGGGCCATTGTTTTCATGGCCGGCAAAAAGGGCAAGCGATTTATCCTGCCCAACGCCAAGGTGATGATTCACCAGCCGTTCGGCGGCGTCTACGGCCAGGCCGCGGACATCGAAATCCAGGCCGAGGAAATCCTCAAGACCAAGGAGACGCTCATCAACGTCATGGCCCGCTGCACCGGCCAGACGCCTGAGCGCGTGCGCGAGGACTCGGAGCGCGACCGGTTTTTCGGCGCGGCCGACGCGGTGAAGTACGGCATTTGCGACGAAGTGATCAACGAGGAGTCTCGCGACGGCGCCGCCTCCGGTGGATCAGCTCCAAAATGAAAATGGCGGAACGATAAGCCAAGTACAACAGCGACAATTCCCGCAAGCGAAATTTAATTATGGCCCACAATACACTCATCCCGATGGTCATCGAAACGTCCGGCCGCAGCGAGCGGGCGTACGACATTTATTCCCGCCTGCTCAAGGACCGGATCATCATCATCGGCGGCGCGATCGACGACGAGCTCGCCATTTCCATCATTGCCCAGTTGCTTTTCCTGTCCAATGAGAAGCCCAATGCGGACATCCAGGTGTACATCAACAGCCCCGGCGGCAGCGTGTCGGCGGGGTTGGGCATCATCGACACCATGCGGCATCTGCGCTGTGACGTGGCCACCACCTGCATTGGTCTGGCGGCGAGCATGGGGGCGTGCCTCCTGGCGGCGGGGACCAAGGGCAAGCGCGCGGTGCTGCCCAACTGCCAGGTGATGCTGCATCAGCCGCTCATCGGCGGCGTGCTGCAAGGGCCGGCGACCGACCTTGGCATCGAAGCCCAGCACATGATTCGCCTGCGCAACCGGCTGTACAAATTGATGTCCGATTTCACGGGCAAATCGCCGGAAGTGATCCACCATGATTTTGACCGGAACAAATGGCTTTTCAGCGAAGAGGCCGTTGAATACGGCTGCGCCGACCGCGTGCTCGACCGCACGCCCGAGCGCATGACCGTGGTCCAGAGCGAACCCGACGGCGCGGAGCAGAAAGAGTGAGACACGCTCTGCGACGGCTTGCCCCGGCGGGCGTTGCCGCTGGTCTTGCGACCCTTGCCGCGAGCGTCGCCGCGATGTCTGCCTGCGGATGTTCGTCAGGCCCCAGCCAGGCCAATATCCTGCTTCGCAAACAAAACCAGCAGCTTACGAGCCAGATCGGCGAGTTGCAGCGGCAGAATTACGGACTATCGGCGCAGATTCAGGCCTTCCAGTCGCGGCCGGGGATGACGATCCCGCAATTGCCCGAATCGCGCCTCGACCAACTCTTCACCGTTCACGGCCTGGAATTCGGCAAACTCACCGGCGGTTATTCGCCCGATCCCAATGGGCCGGATCAGATGGTCAAGGTGTATGTCGTTCCGACGGATGATGAGGGGGAGGCGCTCAAAAGCGCGGGGAGTTTCAGTATTGAACTGTTTGATCTGGCCGAACAGGATACGCGCCTGGGAAAATGGGATTTCCCGACCGAAAAGTCGCGGCAGGACTTTTATGGCCGGATGTTTTTGTACACCTACGAATTTGATTGCCCGTGGCAGAAAATTCCGCGGCATTCAAAGTTGCATTTGCGCGTGACCTTCACGGATGAGTTGACAGGGCGGGTTTTTGTGGCGGAGGAAGATATCAACGTGAAGCCGCCCGTGGCTGCGACGCAGCCGTAGGCCGTGGTATATCAAGGCATGTCGAATGCCTTGCGGATGGCGGCGAAAACCATGAGCAGCTTTTCCCTTGATAACACCGTGACCAGGTCGCCAAGGGCGCTGCGCTGGATCGTGAAGATATTGTCCAATGTTATTGCGCACACAGTCGGCACGCCGTCAACCGGCTGCAGAATGACTTCGGTGTCGACGTTGCGGATGGTGCGCGTGATGGGGGCGACAGTCAGGTTGTTCATCCGCCCGACGACGGCGTCGCGGGTTATGACCACAACAGGGCGGCGCCCAAATGGCTGGGGAAGTTGTGCCCAGACTATGCTTCCCTGCTGAAGAGATGCCATCGGCTATCTCTCCCAATCACTGAAATCTTCATGTGCCAGCGCCGCCGCTGCCGCCGCCACAGATCCTGACACAAGAGCTTCATCATCCTGCGACTCGGAAACCACCGACATCCCTTGAGGCGGAACCAATTCGGCGGCGCGAACTTCCACTTCCGCGCCTTCGGGCAATTCACCCGGTGGGTCCAATACGATCACTCCCTGTTTGACATGTCCGCGATAGGTCATGGTCCGGCTCATTCTGCACCAATTATAGCATGAGAGACGTAAAGGGAATCGCAAGTGCGTTAGCGCTCGCTGCTCCTCACCTCATCGGCCCATGCGTATGCGACGGGTCCGACATATTCTCATGCATCACCGGCAACCGAATGGTAAACGTCGTTCCCTCTCCATTCTTGCTCTTAACCGCGATCGACCCCTCATGCTCATCCACAATTTTTTTGGCGACGGCCAGCCCCAGGCCGGTGCCGCGGTTGCCCTTGGTGGAATGGAACAGCTCGAACATGTGCGCCATCATGCTGGGCGGAATGCCGGCTCCGTTGTCGATCACTTCGATAATTGATTGCTTGTTGTCGGGGTCGAATTTACAGACCACGCGGATCAGGCCGCCGGCGGGGGGGACGGCGTCCAGGGCGTTGCTCAGGAGATTCATCACCACCTGGTGAATGCCATCAGGGTCCATCGGGAAGGGGGGATGGTCCGGGTCGATGTCGGCCACCGCCATGACGCCTTTTTCGTTGGCCATGGGGGCGATCAGCTCCAGGCATTCCTCGATCAGCTTCTTGGGATGCACCGATTCCAGCCGCGGCTCGCGCGGGCGGCTGTAGGCCAGCAGGTTCATGGTCAGGTTATATATTTTTTCCAAATTGCGATCGACGATGCGCCATCCCTTGATGGCCTGGCCGACGTTGTTGGCGCGAAGGCCCATCTCAACGACATCCGCTCCGCCGCGCAGGGCCTGGAGGATGTTTTTGATGCTGTGCGACAGGGCCGCCGTGGTTTCGCCGACGGCGGCGAGACGTTCGGCCTCGAGGCCCGATTTATAAAGCTGGGCGTTGCTCACGGCCATTCCCGCTTGCAATGCGATGGCCGTCAGCAGGCGCAACTGGTCGTTGGAATAGGTGTAATTGGCGACGGAACTGTCGATGTAAATCATCCCGATGACTTTTTCGCCGTCGTCTTTTTCCTGCAGTTTGCGGGCCTTGATGGGGGCGCACAGGGCGCTGCGGATGCCAAGGTTATGAACGCTCTTTCCCTTGCTGAAGCGCCGGTCGGTCATGGCGTTGGTGGAAAGGACGCCTTCCCCGTTGGTCATGACGTGATTGATAATGGTGCGCGAAGCGTGGAACTTTTCCGGGGCCTTTCCGTC
>JBEKYH010000031.1:0-22044 GCA_049511115.1 Tepidisphaeraceae bacterium
GTTAGCATCTACTTTAATTCATACACGAAACACTGTAACATGCGTAACATCGGCCTTCGCCCAGTTCCGTAGGACAGGCTTCAGCCCGTCACCGGGGTGCTGGCGGGCTGAAGCCCGCCCTACTTTTTGGCAAGTCGCCGTTCGCTTCGTATCCTTGGCAGGCATGTCGCAGACGGGCATGTCCCAATCGCCGGGTGGATTCTGTCTGGTCTTGCACGGGCATCTTCCTTACGTGGCGCGGCATGGGCTGTGGCCGCATGGGGAGACGTGGCTGTATGAGGCCATGGCCGAGACCTATCTTCCGCTGCTCGATCTGATCGGGGACATCGCGCTCAACGGAGTTTGCCCGGCGATCACACTTGGCATCACGCCGGTACTGCTCGAACAACTGGGCGACGAATACATCAAAACGGGATTTGTGGAATACTTGCAGTCCCGGGCGGCGCTGGGGCGGGAGGATCGGGCACAGTTTTTGCGCCAGGGGGAGCCGAATCTGGCGGAACTGGCGGTGCAGTGGGAGAAGTGGTATCTGGCGAAGCTGGATCATTTTGAGCGAATCGGCCGCGATATCCCAAAACAATTCAAGCTGCGGCGCGATGAGGGGAATATTCAGATTCTGACCGGCGCGGCAACCCATGCGTATCTGCCACTGCTGTTGACCGATCAATCCATTCGCGCCCAGCTTGGGGCGGGAGCGGCGGTCACGGCGCGATATTTCGGCGCGTCGAGCGGATTATGGCTGCCGGAGTGCGCGTATCGGCCGGCATCGGATTCGTGGCGACCGCCGGTGCTGGAAGACGCGGGGAGATACAGACCGGGCATCGAGTCATTCTTATCCGGCATGGGGGTCAACCATACATTCCTGGATTCGCCGTCAATTGTCGGCGGCCAGCCGCTGGGAGTGGTCGCGGATGGGAGGTTCTTTGCCTCCAGCAGCGCGCAGGCGCACCGCGATCGCAAGAGCGGCTGGCGCGAATCGCTGGAGCCGGTGGGGATCGCCAGCGAGCCGGGACGGGCGGAAGTGTTCGCGCTGGCGCGGCATCCGCGCCTGGCGCAGCAGGTGTGGAGCAGCAAGGTCGGGTATCCGGGCGACGGGAATTACCTCGAATTTCATAAAAAGCACGGGCCGGGCGGATTGCGGTATTGGCGCGTGACGGACGTGGCGGCGAGCCTGGAAGCCAAGGAGACCTATGACCCAAATGCGGTGGGCGGGCGCGTCTATGCCAACGCGCAGCATTTCTGTTCGATGGTGAAGGACATCCTGCGCGACTATCACAATCGCACCGGGCGGCGCGGCGTCTGCGTGGCGGCTTTTGACGCGGAGCTGTTTGGACACTGGTGGTTTGAAGGGCCCAAGTTTTTGCGCGACGTGATTCTCACGCTGGCGGCGGAGAAGATCGCCACGCCGCTGACGGCGCAGTCGGCGATCGCGGAATTTCCGCCGGACAAAATCATGCGCCCGCTGGAAGGGTCGTGGGGACGGGGCGGGGATCATACGGTCTGGCTGAATGATGAGACGCGCTGGATGTGGGAGGTGGAGCACCGGTGCGAGAAGAAGATGGTGCGGGCGGTGCAGGCATTGGCGTGGGGTGGGAACCAGCAGTTGGCGGGCGCGCTGGCGCAGGCGGGGAGGGAGTTGCTGCTCCTGCAGGCGAGCGATTGGCCGTTTGTCGTCGAGAATCAATCGGCGCTTGATTACGGCGTGCAGCGATTCTGCCTGCATACGGTGCGGTTTGAGCGGGCGATGGAGATTGGCCATCATTTAGCCGCCGGAAAGGCGCTTACGCCATTGGAATCAACGCAACTGGCGGAGATGGCGGAGCATGATCCGGTCTTTGCGGAGATTGATTTGAACTGGTGGAAATAAGTGGCCACACATTGTCTACATCACGCGATTCATCCTGCGTGAGACGCATCCCCCAACAGAAACGGGGACGCGCGTGGGCGTCCCCGTTTCTCACCCTCTCCTGTTCGCCGGACACCCACAGGCCGTCGGTCCGGCTTCTCCCGAACGCAACGGCGAGCCTCATTGTGCCGTCCGGTCGCGTTCGCCCCGCATCTGAGACACACTGGCGAGGGAGTTTATATCGAGATCAAAGTGGGTGACGCAAGTCGGCTATTGGGCTGTCACCTGCCCAGGGGACAGCGCCCCGCCGCACGGTCGCCGCAGATCGCGGGCAACGGGCTGTCAGGCTCGGCCGTCATCAATAGGAATGTGGTGAGAACCTTGATGATCAACTGCGAGCGGCCGCGAACCGAGAGTTTGGAGTGGAGTCGATCCATGTGCGTGTGCACCGTGTGGGGCGACATGCCCAGGCGGCGCGCGATGACGAGTTCCTTCTGATCTTCAAACACGGCGCGCACAATTTGAATTTCGCGGGGCGAGAGCTTCAGTTTTTCCGCCAGCCGCTCCCACGCCGCATCGTTCAAGAACGATGATAACGATGCCGATTGAGCTTGGGCCATTGGCGCCTCCGCGGCCTTAGATTTTCACCCCTGCGTCAAAACCGCCAAGTTCCTTTATCCGCTGCAACCGCGCCCGTTCATCGCGCGAGAGCCACGGATCTTTGGAAAGCACTTCGTAGGCGCGGGCAAAAAACGGGCCGGCCTCTTCGGCTCGGTTCAGGCACAATCGGCACTCACCTAATTCTTCGAAGACAAACCCGTCGCACGAGCCGATGGCTTCGTGCTCGGCCAATAGACGCCCCATTTGGCGATGCGGGTCTCGCGCTCCTGGCCGCGCTCCTGGCGGAATTTCAGTCCGGCTTCAAGGAGTTGGAGGGCGCGCGGGAAATCGTTCATGCCAAAGACTGTCCAACCCAGATTGTTGTAGATCGATCCTAGCCAGCCGCGGGCACGCGTATCCGCGCTCTTTTCGGCGATTTCCAGGGCCCGCTCATTCCAGATCGCGCCGGCGGCGGCGGGCAGGCAAATGCCCAGCATATGCGCGGCGTCGATCGCGTAGTGATCTTCCCCCGTGCGCGTGGCCAACTCAAAGGCGGCCAAAAAAAGCGGGCCGGCCTGATCGATCTGCTTGGTGGAGTTGAATACCCGGCCGCGCTCCAGGAGATAGCGGATGCGCGGCACGTTCATTTCCGCTTCGGAGTAATTGCCCGGAGCGTTGAGGATGATTTCGGCCTCACTCAGACTAACGTGGGCTTCGGGAAAGCGGAGTTGAAGTCCCAGCGCGCGCGCGATTTGAGTGTAAAGAATCGCGAGATAAGGGAGATTGCCGACGGCGCGAGCCTCAAACACCAGGGCGCGGAATCCCAGCTCGGTGCCCGCGGGGTCATTGAAATCCCACAGGCGATCGAGGTCAACGGTCGGCTGAACAGGCTTGGATTGCGGCGGAAGCGGCGGCATAGTTGTGATCCCTCGATTGCCCCTATAATGCCGCCCCTTATGCTTCGCGTCGAGGACTTACGCACGATGGATTATCGCCTGGCATGGACGATGCAGGAGGCGATCCATGCCGATGTCGTTAACGGCGCCGACGAGCGGATTCTGCTCGTCGAGCATCCGCCGGTGATTACCATGGGGCGGCGGCCGGATTCACACGTGAATCTGCTGGCGTCGGAGGAATATCTGGCCAAACTGGGCGTGCAGCTTGTGCACAGTGACCGCGGCGGCGATATCACATTTCATGGTCCCGGGCAGATCGTCGCCTACCCGATTATCCGGCTGGCGGATCATGCGTTATCCGTCGGCGGCTTTGTGCGGACGTTGGAAAACGCCGCGATATCCGCTCTGCGGGAATTCAATGTGAAAGCACGGCGGATTCAAGGCGCCGTCGGCGTCTGGACGGGGGATGAAGAGCATCCGGCCAAGATTTGCGCCATCGGCGTGCGCATCCGGCGCGGGGTGACGCTGCATGGTCTGGCGCTTAACGTGAACACCGATTTGAGCTATTTCAACCTCATCATCCCCTGCGGACTGCAAGGCAAAGCCGTCACCAGCTTGGCGCAATTACTCGGCGGGGCGGCGCCGACCATGGAGCGAGCCAAGGCGACGCTGGTCGCGGCGTTACAGCGGGCGTTTTCGCCGATTGGGTCGGTCCATTAGAAGGGGGCGAAGTGACCACTCCGGTAAATCATCTCCCCCCTGCCGCTCGCCGGGATGTCAGCGACGAGGCGGCTTACTTTTTGCCGATGGCGGTGTTCTTGGCGTTCACGTGGCTGGGGGATCAGTGGGCGCCGGCGTATGCGTGGACTTATGCGATTAAGACGCTGCTTACCGCTGGATTGATCTGGCGGTTTCGCGCGCATTACACACGCATCTCCTGGCGGTACTGGTGGCTTGGCGCGATCGTCGGCGTGATTGGCCTGGTGCAATGGGTGGGGATGGAAACGCTCCTGCTTTCACATTGGCCGAATTATCCGCGCATGTCACATGAAGTATTTGTTCCATTCCAATTTTTTCCAAATCACTGGCAGGCGTGGCTGTTCATCGCGGTTCGCTGGGCCGGGGCATCGCTGGTGGTGCCGGTGATGGAGGAATTGTTCTGGCGGGATTTTCTCTGGCGAACGCTCCTGGCCCCAAATGATTTTAAGCTGGCGGCGATTGGCGAATGGAATGTGGCCGTTTTCCTGGGCGTGGCCGTGGCGTTTGGGGCGGGGGTTCATATTGAATGGATGACGGCCATCGTTTGGGGGCTGATGATCGGATTGCTGCTGGTCTGGACGAAAAGCCTGGGGGCGTGCATCGTGATGCATGCCGTCACCAATTTCCTGCTCGGCGCGTATGTTCTTCATACTGGCGACTGGAAGTTCTGGTAATTCCGCCCCATCTTGTCCTATGATACTGATCCAACTGGAAGCTGAATGTAATGGAGAGAGACAACACCGAAATCCGCCGCCTGTACCTGGACAATGCCGCGACCAGCTTTCCCAAGCCCAAATCGGTGCTGGAAGCAATGACGCGATACGCCCAAGAGTTGGGCGCCAGCGCCGGCCGCGGGGGGTATGCCGAAGCGGTTGAGACGGGCCGACTCATCGGCGACTGCCGGCGACGGGCGAATAAGCTCATCAACGGAGAGAAGTCCGAGCACGTCATCTTCACGCTTAACTGCACCGATGGCTTGAATCTGGCCATCAAGGGGTTGATCGACCCGGCGAAAAAGAACCACGCGATTTGCACGCACATCGATCACAACAGCATCCTCCGGCCGCTTAATGGGCTGGCCCAGCGCAAATGGCTGGATTTAGATTGTTTGGCTGTCGATCCGCATCGTCAGCGGGTTGATCCGGGGGAGATTCGCCGGGCGATACGACCGGAAACGCGGCTGATCGCCATCACACACGTGAGCAACGTGACCGGCGTAATCCAGCCGATCCGCGAGATCGGGCAGATCGCGCGGGAGCATGATATTCCGTTCATTGTCGACGCGGCCCAATCCGTTGGGCATATCCCGATTGACGTGCGGGATGACAATATTGATCTGCTGGCGGCGCCGGGGCATAAATCGCTGCTTGGGCCGCTGGGGACGGGGTTTTTGTACATCCGGCCGGGCATGGAGAAGCGACTGGCCACGCTAAAGGAAGGTGGCACCGGCTCGCTTAGCGAACAGGAAACGCAGCCGGAGTTTATGCCGGATAAGTATGAACCGGGCAGTCACAACGCCATCGGAATCATTGGTTTGTCCGAGGGCATCGCCTGGGTGGCGGAGCAGACCGTGGAGAAACTGGCGGCGCATGACCGGGGACTACTGGGGGCGTTTTTGGACGGGATCGCGGACGTGGAAGGACTTAGCTGCTACGGGCCGCGGTCGATCAGGCATCGCGCGGGGGTTGTATCGGTGCGGATCGAGGGATTGGAGCCGGCTGAACTGGCCGCCATCTTGGAGAGCAACTATGGCATTCTCAGTCGCGCCGGTCTGCACTGCGCACCCTTGGCGCATCAGACAATCGGGACGCTTTCATCGGGCGGGACAACACGGTTGAGTTTTGGGCCGTTTGTGACAACGCTGGACGTGCAGTATGCGGCGGATAGCTTGGCGCAGATTGCGCTATCGAGAATGCCGGTTAGCAGAACACCTCAATCTTGATCGGATATGGAATCAGGTCGGGCCGGACCAGGTGCATCTTTCGCAGGCGAACTACCACCGGCGGGAGGTCGGCGACTGTCGTGCGGTCCGTCGAAGCGGCGACCGCAGACGACTGCGACGACGATTGAATTGCGGGCCGAGCCGTGCCGAGCAAGGCGCACAACCCAAGAGCGGCAATACAAAGAATGCGGACGGGTTTTGTCATGGCGGTCTCGGCTAGAAAAATGAACCGAACAAGAAACTTAGCCCCGGCGTTGGTTCCCAAGGCGAAGGAAGCCAAGGGTCGATCGGCGATGGTGTCAGAGTACCCCGCGTTTGTGGTTTCGACAACAAAAAAATCTTTTCGCGACAGGGGGAGAGGACTTCACCGCAAAGACGCGAAGAACGCAAAGTTGAAAACCCGCTGAGCCGGAAAAGACGGAGAAGCTGGAATGAGGGTGCGGGAGTGAGAAGCACGACAGTGTTGGATCGCGGGCGGTCGCCGACACGTCCGGACTCGCTTCAGGAAGTTTATCGGACGATCCGTGTGCATTGCCGATTAGGCCACTTGATTGGTCAAAGGGATATGGAGGCCCAAAAAGGGAAAGATTTGCCGCGGATTCAGAATAATCCAAAATCGAGCGTTTATCGGGAGTTATGTCTGGACGCCGTATCCAATGACTTCTTAGAATCCAGCGATGTTCGATCCCGGCGAGGGACAGCCATGAGCCATTTATGACATATGCAGCCGACTCTCTCGATCAAGCGCAGGCGTTGCTCGCGGCAATTATTGCCTCATCGGACGATGCAATAATCAGCAAGGACTTGATGGGAGTCGTGCAGAGCTGGAACGAATCCGCTGAGCGGATGTTCGGCTATACCGCCGAGGAAATGGTCGGAAAGCCGATCACGATTTTATTTCCTCCAGACCGGCTTGATGAAGAGCCCAAAATCCTGGATCAACTGCGGCGCGGGCAGCGCGTCGATCATTTTGAAACCATCCGCGTCTGCAAGGATGGGCGGCTTATCGATGTTTCTGTGACGATTTCCCCCGTTAAAGACGCGAGCGGGCGCGTCATCGGCGTATCCAAGGTCGCTCGTGATGTCACCAGCATCAAGCGTGTGCTGCGCGAACGCGAGGAATCGCTGGAACGTGAAAAGGCGGCGCGTGCCGAAGCCGAACGCGTCAGTCGCGTAAAGGACGAATTTTTAGCCACGCTTTCGCACGAGCTGCGCACGCCGCTTAATGCGATCCTGGGGTGGGCCACAATCCTCCTTACGCAACGCACGACTTCGGCGGAAGACCTCAAGCAAGGGCTGGAAACAATCGAACGAAACGCCCGGGCGCAGGCGCAGCTCATCGAAGAACTGCTCGACATGTCGCGCATCGTCAACGGGAAATTGAGGCTCGATGTCCAGCCGGTCGATCTGCAGGAGGTCGTCTCGGACGCCGTGGAATCGGTGCGGCCTGCCGCGGCAAGCAAGGGAATCCGGCTGACCAAGGTTCTGGACCCCAGAAGCGGCCCCGTCACGGGCGACCCTGATCGATTGCAGCAGGTACTGTGGAATCTGCTGTCCAATGCCATCAAATTCACTCCGCGCGGGGGACGAGTGCAGGTCTTTCTGCGGCGCGTCAATTCTCACGTCGAAATCACCGTCGCGGATTCCGGCCAGGGGATTGCGGCCGACTTTCTTCCGCAGCTATTTACGCGCTTCACGCAAGCCGACACGTCGACGGCGCGACGGCATGGCGGACTTGGACTTGGGCTCGCGCTGGTTAAATCGCTGATTGAATTGCATGGCGGGAATGTCATGGCCACCAGCGCGGGGCTTGACCAGGGCGCTACCTTCGTTATTTCGCTGCCGGTTACCGCACTTCATGCGGATACCGCCGCAGATGTCTTTGCGCCACCCCCTAGCGCGACAATCGCGGTTCCTCCCCCTGATCTTGGCGGATTTCACGTCCTTATTGTGGACGACGAGGCCGACGGCCGTGCGTTGATCCAGCACGTTCTCGCTCAATGCAATGCCACCATCACAACGGCAGCCAGTGCGGCGGAAGGTCTGCAGGCTGTGAAGGACGGTCGGCCGGACGCGATCATCAGCGACATCGGCATGCCTGGGGAGGATGGTTATGAATTCCTCGCCAAGCTTCGGCGACTGTCCGACGCCGAGGGCGGTGATACGCCAGCCGTTGCGCTGACGGCGTTTGCGCGGTCGGAGGATCGCCGGCGGGCGCTGATGGCCGGGTTTCAGATGCATCTGCCTAAACCGGTTGAACCTGCGGAATTGATGGCGGTGGTTTCGAATCTGTTCGCGGCGAGCAGGAGAAGCGGCGCGCGAGCGGAGGGGCGAGAGCTGTGATTGCTAGCCACGAGAGCCGAATCCAACGGTACGGCTTGGCTAGCCCCTTCCCGTTCTTTTTCAGGATGCCAGCTCGAATAAGGAAGGCCCGCGCCGCCCTTTTGCTCCTCATGGCCTTTTTGAAGGCGCGGTCCATCGCCTTCTGGTTATCCTTGACGATCTGATCGACGACCAACATCAGAGACATTAAGACCCCCCTACTTCACCTCATCCGTCCAAACTGTGAACTTCTCCAGCACATGCGGCCCGAAAGACGTTGCCAACGCGACATCAACGGCATCCCGTCCGTAGCCCATGAGCACGCGCCCTATTCTCGGCTCATTGTGCCGGGCGTCGAGCGTCCACCAGCGGCCGCCCATGTAGACCTCGAACCAGGCGGAGAAATCCATGGCGAGGGGCACGGCGGGGACGCCGATGTCGCCCAGGTAGCCGGTGGCGTAGCGAGCGGGGATGTTCAGTGCCCTCAGGAACGTGATGGAGAGGTGCATGAAATCGCGGCAGACGCCCTTCCGCTCCTGGAAAACGTCCCAGGCGGTTTTGGTCGCTCGGGCGTATTGGTAGCCGAATTCGACGTTAAGGTGAGCCCAATCACAGACGGCCTGCACGCGGCCCCAGCCAGGGGGGATGTGGCCAAAGAGCTTCCACGCGACATCCGTCAGGCGGTCTACCTCGCAATAACGGCTGGAATGGAGGAAAGTCAGCACCTCCGGGGGCAGTTCGGTGATGTGGTGCTGGACGGCCCCCAGGCCGACGGGTTCATGCTGGCCGGAATCGCGGACGATGTTGTCATAATAGAAGCGGAACTTGCCTGCGGGGGCAAGGACGCGGCCGCAACGGTTGCCAAAGGAATCGATGAAGAGATTCACCGGGACCATCGGGGAAACGTCGAGATATTCGGGTTTTTCCAGGTCTTTTGTCCGCTCCGGGCGGACAGAAAGCACTAACAGCACGGGAGTAGGCTGCGGAAACTGAAAGATGAGTTCATAGCCGATGCGAATACGCATTAGGTGTCCTGACGAGGCGGATGCCGAAGTATGTGTTGTTTTAAGTTGCTCATACGCTGGGCCAACGCTAGTCGAGGGAACGTAGCGCGGTCAACTAAGGTCAAAGCTGATGTGGGTCAGGAAATACAGTGGTTATGTGCGAAGGCAAGGAAATGCGGGTTGGCTTCCCACAGCAAATCCGCACAATTTTTGCCCTTTCGCCGCGTTGTAGAGTGGGATATAATCCGTGGGAAGTCCTTTACAGGAGTCGCTATGCGTAACGGCGCGATTTTTGCGGGCTCGGTCGTATTGGGCGTGCTGCTTCTCGCCTCCCCTGCCACGTTCAGCCAATCCAGGACGCGGTCGCACACCGGGGGAGACGTCCTCGACAGCGTACAACCGGATTTGAAATTCACAGATGTGACGCTTTCCGATGCCATCGACTTCCTGCGCGATACGACGCAGGAGAATATCGTGGTCGACTGGAAGAGCCTGGAATCGGTAAACATTGACAAAAACACGCTCATCAACGTGCGGTTGCGCGATGTGACCCTGCGCAAGGCGCTGCAAGTGATCCTTTCCGAAGCCAGCACCGGCGACGTGCTGACGTTCTTTGTTCAAGACAACGTGTTGCAGATCACCACGCAAGCCAAGGCCGACACGATCCTGTTTACGCAGGTGTACGATGTGCGCGATCTGATGGTGACCAACCCGCAGTTCAGCCCGCAGGATGTGCAGAACGTGCTCAGCAGCCTGGGCAGCGGCGGCGGTGGGAGCCAGACGTATGGCAGCAGCACGGGCGGCGTTGGCGGTGCGACGGGCGGGGGTGGGAGCCAGTCGTTCAGCAGCAGTTCCAGCAGCGCCTTCAGCAGCGGAAGTAGCCGTACGCAAAACAACACCAACACCGATGCTACGACGGGCGCGAGCCTGGTGAAACTAATCACCGACACGATCCGGCCGGAGATTTGGAAGCAAAACGGCGGGAATTCGACGATCACATTCTTCCAGGGAAATCTCATCGTGACGGCGCCGCTCTCCGTGCAGGAGGCGATTGGCGGACCGGTTGATTAACCGATTTGCCCTCCGCTGGTCGCCGCGTGCCCGGCCGCGTTGATACTTGTCTTTGGATTCCATGTCTTATGATTTAGGCATTATCGGCGCCGGCAATATGGCCGAGGCGATAGTGCGCGGGATCGTGAAGGCGCGGATCATCGCGCCCCAGCGAATCATTGTTGCCGATGTTTCGCCGCAGCGGCGGGAACTGTTTCAATCAGAACTGAAGACGGCGGCGGTTGACGACAACACGGCGGCCGCGCGCGACTGCCGGGTGCTGCTGCTAAGCGTTAAACCGCAGCAGATGGCCGCGGCGCTGGCGAGCTTTTCGGCGGCGCTGTCGCCGAACACGCTGATCCTCTCCATCGCGGCGGCAATTAGCACGCGCTGTATCGAGAAAACGCTGGGAGGGGATAAGCCTTGGCGCGTGGTGCGGGCGATGCCGAATACGCCGATGCTGGTGGGAGAGGGATTGGCGGCGATTTGTCCGGGGACCCACGCGACGGCGGCGGATATGGCGGAGGCGCGGCGGATCTTTTCATCGGCGGCGGAGGTCATCGAAACCACCGAAGACAAAATGGATGCGGTGACGGCGGTGAGCGGGTCGGGTCCGGCCTACTTTTTTTATCTGACGGAGCAGATGATCAAGGCCGCCGTCGAACTAGGGATTCCACCCGCCCAAGCAGCGCGCATGGCGGCGAAAACCGCGCTGGGTGCGGCGCGAATGCTGGTCGAATCCGATCAATCGCCGGGAGAATTGCGGCGCAAAGTAACCAGCCCCGGCGGGACAACCGAAGCGGCCATCGCGCATCTGGATAAGAGCGGATGGCCCGCGGCGACGGTGGAGGCTGTCAAGGCAGCGGCGCGGCGCAGCGGGGAATTGGGACGGTAGGATCGCTTGCGATTGAACGCCGGTCGTCAATTCCTGAAGAGGAATGAACGCTGAGGCGCAGAGGCGCTGAGGAAGAAAAGGCGGAGGAATTCATTTTAATTTAACTCCTCGTCTTTCCTACCTCGGCGCCTCTGCGCCTCAGCGTTCATTTTCCTTCATTCGTTTTCAAAGAGATCACGGCCAAGCCATCACGATGATGATGAGGATCATCACGCCCCCCACCACCAGCTTCGCGGCATAGGTGGCCAGCTTTCCCTTCGCGGCGGCCATCCCGACGCCCAGGGCCTGGCCCGGGGAGCGGGTGCCGGTGAATTCGCCGATGGCGGCGCCGAAGAAGACGCCCAGGCAGATGCCGATGATCGTCGAGAGGATGGGGATGAGGAGAATCGTGGAGGCGAGGATGCCGCCAAGAAACCCGCCGATGATGCCGCCGATGACTGCGCGGCCGCTGCCGCCGGCGCGGCGCATGGCGAGTTTGCTCCAGGCCATATCGACGATGTCGGCGACGAGGGTCACGGAAAAAAGGAAAAGGAGCGAGCGGCCGCCGAGGTAGCGCTCGTGGGTGACAAGGGCGTAGATTCCACTCGCGGCGGTCATGAGCCACAGGCCCGGGAGGGCCAATGCCAAAAGCAGCAGGCCGGCGAATGAGGCGGCGATCAGAAGCAGATAGCAAAGCCAGGCAATCATGCGCGTGTTCTTGGGGGTTAGGCGTGTGATGGACCGGCTACGCGAACGCGGCGATTCACGATGGAAAGCCGGCCCTGCTGAAAGAGGCGGATCGCCTGAGGGTAGGCGATCTTTTCCTGCTCAAAGACGCGATGGGCAAGTGATTGCGGCGTGTCGTCTTCCTCCACGGGGCAGGTGCGCTGGAGGATGATCGGGCCGTTATCGTATTCTTCGTCGACAAAATGCACGGTACAGCCGCTGATTTTGCAACCCTGAGCGAGCACCGCCTGATGGACGTGGCTTCCGTACATGCCGCGCCCGCCGAAACTGGGGAGGAGGGCGGGATGGATGTTGATGATGCGGCCGGCGAATTGCGGCGGGATTTCGAGGAAGCTGAGCCAGCCGGCGAGGCAGATGAGATCGACGCCGGCGCAGTGGGCGAAGACGTCGCGGCTGAAAGCGGGGATGTCCGCGTATTTGCGGCGCTCCACGACGACGGATTTGAGGCCGGCTTTGGCGGCGCGCTCCAGGCCAAGCAGACCCGGGCGCGACGCGACGACGACGGCGATTTGCGCGTCCAGTCGCTTGGCCGTTATCTCGTCGATGAGATTTTGCAGCGTCGTGCCGGAGCCGCTGATGAGGACGGCGAGTTTGATGGGGGAGATGGGCATGGTGATTGCGAAGCGGCTATCTCCCCTTCACCACCGCCGCGTCTCGGGCGGACAAATCGGGGAAATCCTTGTCGCTTCCCACGTCCGGGCGGCGCTTCCAGCTTCGGGCGCAGGCCGGGTAATCCTGACGGCGGTCGATCACCGTCACGCTTGGTTCGGAGCCATCCTTCGCGTGGGCCCAGGAATGGAAGCCGGCGCCGACGATGTCTTCCAAATCCGCGCCGTAAGCGGATAGGCGCTGGCGCAGATCGGCGTCGGCGACGTGATAGATAACCTCCGCATCCAATGCCTTATTCATGCCGGCGTCTTTTTTCAGTTTGTCAAGTTGTGCCAGAGCCGCATCGCGCAGGGAGATTAGGGTTTTCCATTCCGACTGCTGAGCTTCAGAAATGCTCTGGCCCGATGGTTTTGGCAACAGCCCCAAATGCACGCTCGCTTCTTCGCCAGCAGGTTTCGCGGAGACGTGCTCCCATGCCTCATCGGCGGTGAAGACGATCATGGGAGCGAGAAGTTTGCACAGGGCGACGGCCATCTGGCGCATGACCGTCTGGCAGCGGCGGCGCTCTGGTGAATTCGTCGCGGCGCAATAGAGCCGGTCTTTCATCGCGTTGCCATACACGGCGCTGATCTGGACGGCGCAGAAATCGTAGAGCAGGCGGAAGGCGCGATGAAGCTGATACGCATCGTATGCGCCGGTGACATCAACGATCAGTTGATCCAACTCGGCCAGCACCCAGCCGTCCAAACTGTTTTGGGGAACGGCGACCGCGTCAACAGCGGGGTTGAAGTCGTAGAGGTTGCTCAATAGGTATCGCAGCGTATTGCGGATTTTGCGGTATTTGTCGCCGAATTCCTGGATGACTTTGGGGCTGGTGGGGATGTCGCCCTGGTAATCGACCGAGCAGCACCAGAGGCGCAAAAGGTCGGCCCCGTGGCGGTCGATTTCCTGCGTCGCTGTGACGTATTCCTTGTCGCTCTTGCTGACCTTTTTTCCGTCGGGTTTGACGATGAAGCCGTGGGTGAGAACGCTTGTAAATGGAGGTTTACCGGTTGCGCCGAGGCAGTTAAGAAGGGATAATTGGAACCAGCCGCGGTGCTGGTCGCTGCCCTCGAGATACAAATCGGCAGGAAAGTACAGCTCGGGGCGCTGTCGCAAGACCGCCTGCCAGGAACTGCCGCTTTCAAACCAGACGTCAAAGATGTCTTTTTCCTTTCGCAGCGCGGCGGCCGAAAAATTGGGCGGATAGGTGAAATCCGGTCCCAGCAATTCCGCGGGCGAGTCGCTAAACCAGGCGTCCGATCCCTTCTCGGCGAAGCGCCGCGCGACGGCGCGCACCGACTGCGGCGTGAGGAGAGCCTCTCCCTTTTCGTTGTAGAACACCGGGATCGGCAGACCCCACGCCCGCTGGCGCGAGATGCACCAATCGGGGCGGGATTGCAACATTCCGCCGATGCGCTGGCGGCCCCAGTCGGGGACGAATTTGATTTCGCCGGCGCAGGCTTGGGTGGCGCGTTGGCGGAGTGTGTGATTCGGTCCACCTGTTTGCGATGAAATGGGCTTATCCACATTGATGAACCACTGCTCGGTGGCGCGGAAGATGATCTTCGTCTTGCTTCGCCAATCGTGCGGGTAGCTGTGGACGTAATCTTCCTCGCGGAAGAGCAGGCCATCCGTTCTCAATCGCTCGGTGATAAGGGCATTTGCTTCCCAGACTTTTTTTCCTTGCAGCCAATCCGGTGCGGTCTGGTCGAATCGGCCGTTGGCGAGGACGGGACTGTAAACCTCCAGGCCCTCGCGGATGCCGGTTTCGTAGTCGTCCTCGCCGTGACCCGGGGCCGTGTGGACGAGGCCGGTGCCGTCAGTCGTGGTCACATAGTCAGCCGCAACAAGTCGGCCGCGCCGGTCGATGAAGGGGTGGCGATATTGCAATCCGGATTCGATGAGGTCGCGGCCTTTGATGGCGCTTCCGGGAGTCGCCTCGATTGAGCCAAAGACTTGCGCGGTCAAATCCTTGGCCAGCAGACCGATTCTTCGCACGCCATCTTTTTCAAACGACGAGAAGACGTATTCGACATCAGGGTGAATGGCGACGGCCAGATTCGCAGGCAAGGTCCAGGGCGTGGTCGTCCAGACCAGGAGCCGGATGGGGAGATTTTCCAGTCCGAACTTCAGGCGCACCGCTTGGGAGTCATCGAGCGGGAACTCCACATAAACGCTCTTGTCCGAAACATCCTGATATTCCAATTCCGCGTCTGCCAACGCCGTTTGATTCTCGATGGACCAAGGCACCGGCTTGAGTTTCTTATAAACCAGCCCCTGCTCGACAAACCGGGCCAAGACCTCGAGCGTCTGAGCCTCGTAATCCGGGCTCATCGTCTGGTACGGTTTAGACCATTGGCCCAGAATCCCCAGCCGCTGAAACTGCTCGCTCTGCACTTTCACGTATTTCTCGGCGTACTCGAAGCACTTTTGCCGCACTTGCGGCGTGGTCATTTCACGCAGCTTGGGGCCTAAATCCTGCTGGATTTTGTGCTCAATCGGCAGGCCGTGGCAGTCCCAGCCGGGGACATAGGGCGTTTGAAAGCCCTGCATGGTGCGGAACCGAATGAAGACGTCTTTCAGGGTCTTATTGATCACGTGCCCCATGTGGATGTCGCCGTTGGCAAACGGCGGCCCGTCGTGGAGAATCCATTTGGGCGAGCCTTGGCGTGCCTCCTGGATGCGGTCGTAAAGGCCCATTTCCCGCCATTTGGCCAGGCGGAGCGGCTCGTTGGCGGTCAGCTTGGCCTCCATCGCAAACGCCGTCTGCGGCAGATTCAACGTCTCTTTGTAATTCTTCTTCTCAGTGGTCATCGCCGATAATCCTATCGGATGGGGCATCTATATTACAGATCGGGCCGCACGCATGCCCCGTTTACATCCAGGCAGCATTCCTTATGATTCGTCATCTAGGCGGCCGGGGGAGGTGAAGCCCCCGGGAATGGGTTTGGCAGCATGTTTAGCAGCAAAGCATTTATCGCGGCGATATGCGTTTATTGTCTGGCGGTGGCCTGCGCGCTTTGGCCGACCGATTCACCCCTTGCCCCCAGCGAAGCCAGCGCGGCGCCTCGGTTGGCGAGCCTCAATGGCCTGCCATACTGCGGCGCGACTATGCAGCTTCAGGACGCGGGGAACGTGGCCGGTTATGAAACGGCCTGCGATGAGATCGCGGCTCAGGGCGGCGATACGGTGATGTTCGTCCCCAGCGCCTCCATGGAAAACGCCTCCAGCACAGTCATTTATATTGATACGCGACACGCGCTGCCGCGGGCCGATCTCGTGCAGCTCATCGCTCATGCCAAGGCCGACAAGCTGCGCGTTATTCTCATGCCCATCGTCCTCTTGGATAAACCCAAGAGCGACAACGACTGGCGCGGCACCATTCACCCCGACGACTGGGACGACTGGTTTTCCAGCTACCAGGACATGATGAACTACTACGCCATGATCGCCGAGCAGACGGGCGTGAATCTGCTGGTGGTCGGGTCGGAACTGGTGAGCGCCGAGCCGTTCGTGGACGACTGGCGGGCCACCATCCGAAAGATTCGCAACACGTTCCACGGTCAGTTGACGTACTCGTCCAACTGGGACCATTACGCGATGGTTCAATTCTGGGATGACCTGGATATCGTCGGTATGAACAGCTACTGGAAACTCGGGCCGGATGAAGACCCCAAGGTGCCCGTCGCCGAAATCGATAAGCGCTGGCAGGATATTCAGAAAGACCTTTTTGCCTGGCAGGCCAACACGAAAAAGCCGATCTTGCTGTTAGAGGCCGGATGGTGCAGCCTGGCCAATGCAAGCTATGAGCCGTGGGATTACACGCGCGTTGATCTGGCGCTGGATTTGGATTTGCAGAAGCGGCTATACCAGGGATTCTTTGAAAGCTGGTGGGGAAAGCCGCAGTGCGCGGGATTCATGCTCTGGGAATGGACGCCGGCTTCGCCTGGAGGGCCGGATGATAAGGGCTATACGCCGCGCGGTAAGCCGGCGGCGGATGTGATGAAGGAATGGCTGGCGAAGCCGCGGTGGAAGGTGAATTAGGCTCTGGTCCCCTCTCCATGTACTCAGGGAGAGGGTTAGGGTGAGGGTTGCCTTTCGTTTGCCGACGATATTCGGTTCTCCCAAAGAACCCCCACCCCAGCCCTCCCCCTGATTACAGGGAGAGAGGGTAAAATGCGATGACTTGTTTTTTACGGATTGCGTCGCATACTTGGCGACTGACGAATATGCACATCGCCCCCGAAAGTCAGGCCGAAATAAACCGCTAGGCGCGGTGCGGGCGTTCCGCACTCGCGCCCGTCATCATTTCCTCGTTTCCTCATTCAAAATTCAGTGTTCATCATTTGGAATTAAAATCCCATGGAAGCAATCGCGACTCGTTATCGTACTCACACCTGCGGCCAGCTCCGCATCACCGACGTCGGCCGGCCGGTTATGCTGTCGGGCTGGGTCCACAGTTACCGCGACCACGGCGGCCTGGTCTTCATTGACCTGCGCGACCGGGACGGCCTCACGCAGCTTGTCTTTGCCGACGATACCTGCGGGCAAGGCGCTCACGAGGAAAGTCGTCGGCTGCGGTCGGAATGGGTGATCTGCGTCACCGGCGAAGTGGCCAATCGCGGCGCGGATGCCATCAACCCCAAGCTGCCGACCGGGCAAATCGAAGTGCGCGTAAAGACGCTGGAGGTGCTCAGCACGTCGCCTACGCCGCCGTTTGCGATTGACGAGCATGAAACGGTCGGCGAGGAAAAGCGATTGGAGTACCGCTTCCTCGACCTGCGCCGGCCGCAGATGTTGCAGACGCTGCGCACGCGCCATGCCGTCACCAGCATGATGCGGCAGCACCTGGGCGATCTGGGCTTCTGGGAAATCGAGACGCCGTTCCTGACCAAAAGCACGCCGGAGGGGGCGAGAGATTTCATCGTCCCCAGCCGCCTGGTTCCGGGGAGTTTCTATGCCCTGCCGCAATCGCCGCAGTTGTTCAAACAGCTTTTGATGATCGGTGGGTGCGACAAATACATGCAGATCGTGCGATGTTTCCGCGACGAAGACCCGCGCGCCGACCGGCAGGCGGAGTTCACGCAGCTTGACGTGGAGATGAGCTTCATCGACAGCGAGAACATCATCGCCGTCATGGAAGGCCTGCTGCGGAAAATCTGGAAGGAGATTCTCGGCAAGGACCTCCCTGCACCCCTGCCGCATATGGAATACGACCAGGCGATGGCCGAGTATGGATCAGACCGACCCGATTTGCGTTTTAGCATGACGCTGTCGGATATCACCGACATCGGCAAAACCACCGATTTCGGCGTGTTCAAATCGGCCGCGATGGTGAAGGCGATTGCCGTTCCCGGCGGCGGCAAACTGAGCCGCAAGGAGACCGATGCGCTCGCGGAATGGGCCAAGGGATTGGGCGCCAAGGGTCTGGCCGTCACTAAAGTAGTCAACGGCGCATTCGATACCGGCGTGGCGAAGTTTCTCCAGCCCGTTGCGGCGGCGATCATCGAGCGGACCAAGGCCAAGGAAGGCGATCTGCTTTGCTTTGCCGCGGACCGACCGAAGATCGTGCACAAGGTTCTTGGCGAATTGAGATTGAAAATGGCTCGCGATTTGAAGATGACGCCGAGCACGGAATTCGCGTGGGTGTGGGTCGTCAACTTTCCGCTGTTTGAATGGGACGACGAGGAAAAGCGTTACAGCAGCACGCATCATCCGTTTACGGCGCCGCTGGACGCTGACCTGGCCAAGCTCGACAGCCGCGAGCAGGCGGTTGTGGAATCGATCAAGAGCAAAGCCTACGACATCGTCGTCAACGGCAGCGAAGTCGGCGGCGGGAGCATCCGTATCCATCGCACGGAGGTGCAGCAGAAAGTCTTCGCCCTTCTGGGAATCGATCAGGCCGCACAAAAGCAAAAGTTCGGCTTCCTCCTGGACGCATTGGCTCACGGCGCGCCGCCGCATGGCGGCATCGCGTTGGGCCTCGACCGCCTGGTGATGATCCTCCGCGGCATCAGCAACATCCGCGACGTGATCGCCTTCCCCAAAACGCAAAGCGGCGCCGATTTAATGTGCGGCTCGCCCAGCCCGCTGGATGATCGGCAATTGAAGGAAGCCAATATCCGCGTGGCGCTACCGGTGCAGGCGGCGCCGAAACCGGCGGCGTCGTAGCGCGCTTTACAGAAAGAGGAATGAACGCTGAGGCGCAGAGGCGCTGAGGAAGAAAATGCGGAGGAATTCAAATTCTGAATATTCTGAATCTTGATTAGAATTTCCTCGTCTTTTCTTCCTCAGCGCCTCTGCGCCTCAGCGTTCATCCATTCTTTCATTTCACGAAATGCCCGATCTCATAAACCGCCCCCGCTCCCGGCGGGAAGCTGGGCATTTGCACCACGCGCACTTCGTTCAGCACCGACGCGGCGGCGGAGCGGATTTGTTTCTCGGTGGAGAAATGGTGCTCGCGGATGTTGTAGCCGAGGAGGCGGAACATCCAGACCATGAGGGGGCGCTCGATCGGCGCGCCGTAGACGACTTGGCCGCCGGGGCGGAGGACGCGGCGGATTTCGGCGAAGGCTTTGACCTGTTCCTCGGGCTTTAAGTGTTCCAGGATGCTGATGAGCAAAACGGTATCAAAGCAGCCGTCGTGGTAAGGCATTTGCAGGACGTTTCCCTGGCGAAGGTCGGTGGTTATGCCGTGGGCGGCGAAGACCTTGGTGACGCGCGCGGTGTCGGCGGTGAGGTCGAGACCGTAAATTTCCCTGTATTTTTCGGCTAAATTCAAAAAGGTAAGGCCGGTGCCAAAGCCAATCTCCAGGATGCGCTGGCCGCCGGTGCATTCGGCGAGGCAAAGCTCGACGCGGCGGCGGTACATGCGGCCGAATATGGGCCAATAGTAAAAGCGAATCGGGTCGGCGGAGTTTACGCCGGCGTATTCGGCAGAGGGGAGGAGTTTGAGCGTCACTTGTTCTGTCGCCGATGCCATCAGGATTCCGACCTTTCAAGAACCGCGAAGACAAACATGCCCAGTTGATTGTGCAACGGGGAGAGGCATTTCTCCACGCCGCGCCACAGGGAAAATGTGAATGAGGGCATCAGGTTTTTGAAGCCAACGCCACCGCTGACCAAGTAGCGGAAGGGCATGAAGGCGCGCAGTTTCTTAACGCGCCATTGGGGAAACTCGCGCTCGAATTGCGCGCGGTCGCGCTGGAGGATGATCCAGGGCAAGGCCATGTTGGCTCCTGAGAGCGGGCCTTGCGCGGGGAATTCCCAGGTTGTCGATTCGGTTTCAAACGGCTCGGCGTGCAGATGCTGGTAGACCCATTTCGCCCATGGCGTGTTCCACGGCTCGATCATGGCGATCACTCCGCCGGGGCGAACGCAGCGCGCGGCCTCGGCGAAGAAGAGACGGGCGTGGGGCAGGTGGTGCAGGACGTCGATCATTACGATGGCGCGGAGGGTCGCGTCGGCCAATGGCAGGCGCTGGCCGTCAAGGACGCATTTGATGCCTGGGCAAGGAAAAAGGTCGGAGGTAATCAGGCCGGGGATGTATTGGTCGAGGAAGCCGGCGCCGGAGCCGAGTTCGAGGACGGCGCCGCTTCGACGTTGGTCTCGTCCCCTCTCCATGCCTGCGGTGAGCGAAGTCGAACCGTACTCAGGGAGAGGGTTAGGGTGAGGGTCGCATTTGGATTCTGGCAAGCTACATGGTCGGCCCGAAGAACCCTCGCCCCTGCCCTCTCCCTGAGTACATGGAGAGGGAGAAAGCGGCGGGATCGCGCCGGCCAGCATTTCGTACCACTCCTGATAAATGCGCCGCAAGAAGGGTTTCTCCGCGATGATGCGTTTGCGCAGCTCCGTCGTGCGCGGGTCATCCACATCCAGCCCGCGCGTCAGGGGATGCGCCAGCCAGCGGCGCAGGCTTTGGCCGATGTTGGGCGTCGAAGGGGAATCGTTCACACGAACTTGATCTTCCCCGCCGCGAAGGCGCTCATCTTGAGCAGCAGCCAGCCGTGGCGCCAGCGCTGAATGTTGGTGGTTCCGTAGGTGCGCTGGCGATAGCGGATGGGAAGGTCGACCATTTTCAGATTCATCCGCGCCGCGCCGAAGAGGAGGTCAAAATCGCCGAAGGGATCGAAATCACCGAAGTATCCGCGATTGGCCGAGAGTTTTTCGTAGTCATCGCGCCACATCACCTTGGTGCCGCAGAGCGTGTCCTTGATCGATTGGCCCAGCAGCCAGGTGAAGGCGAGGGAGAAGAATTTATTTCCCGCGAGATTGGCCAGGCGCATGGCCTGGCGCTCCATGGGATAAACCAGCCGCACGCCGTTGATGAACTCGCCGCGCCCGTCGCGAATGGCCTGGAAAAATCGCGGCAAATCCTCCGGCGCGACGGTCAGGTCGGCATCGAGGATCATGAGGATGTCGGCTTTGGCTTTTGAAAAACCAAGGCGCACGGCGTCGCCTTTTCCCTTGCCGCTCTGGCGAAGAATCGTGCAGGGGCGCGCATTCGAGGCGGCCTCACGCTCGATGGTGGCCAGCGTGTCGTCAGTGCTGTGGCCTTCGACGAAGATGAGTTCGGTGCCGCCGCCCATTTCGGGAACGCGCGCGAAAATGCGGGCGATGTTGCCGGCTTCGTTGCGCGCCGGCACGATGACCGACACGGTCGGGGCGCGATCTTCGGCTTTGGGAAGTTGCGCCTGCGGGCGCGCCATCATGAAATTCGTCAGCGCCGCCGAGCTGAAGGGCGATAGCTTGACGAGCACGCGATTACACAGCGGTCGCAGCAACGGCGCCGGCAGCGGCCAGAGAACTTCGGCCCAGTGGCGCATCGCCTCAAATCCGGCGAGCGAAAGCAGGTTGGCTACGTCCGGCGCGGTGAGCCAGTTCTGCGGCAATACCGGAGCGGCAAGGCCCAGCCGCTGAGCGAGCGCCAGCGGCTTCTCCCACAGGCGGCTGTAGAAATTCAAGATGACACGCGTTCGCGCATGGCAGAGGCGGCGCACCTGCTGGAAGACTGCCTGCACGTCCCAGACATCGTTGATGAGATCGGAGAGGATTACGGCGTCGAATGGGCCTTTGAGAGCGGTTAGATCATGGCCGTCGGATTCGAGGAATTGCAAATCCGGATGGCGCTGGCGGGCGCGGGTGATCATTTCGGGGGAAAAATCTACGCCCACCCCTTGAGTTGGCGCGACGGCCGCCAGCAGATCGCCCCTGCCGCAGCCGATTTCCAGGACGCGCTGGCCGGGGACGATGAGGAAGGAATAAATTTCCGCCAGGCGGCGATGATAAACGCCGCTCCAGCCGCGACGGCGGTCGGTGAGGCGAGCGACGTTGTCCCAGTGGGCGATTCGTTC